>USGR01000011.1 GCA_900554165.1 uncultured Oscillospiraceae bacterium
CAATAATTTATTATAATATCACAGGCCTTTAAAGGAACTGCCGGCCGGTTTTCTTCATAGATGTCTGCAAATTTTAAAAAAACTGTCGGCATTAAGCTTTTCATCAAATTAGCCGGAAAAATCAGAATGCTCCCACGAAGGCTTATTTAATGCCATATTATATTTTTCAGCTATTGCCTGTGATATTTCTTTGCATGGAACGGCTTTTCTGCGTTTACAATCCGCTATATTGTGTCCCGCAACGTCCAAATATTCGGCTAATCTTTGCCGAAGTTCGGGCTGCGATTTTGTCAGGATTAATATTGCATCTCTTATATTCATACAGCTACACCACAACCTTTTATTAAAATATAAATCACCAATGGCGCAGGGTCAAGCCGGTTAAGCTTATTTTTTGCAGAAAATAGATTTATAATATGTGAACTCTGTACTTATCCTGTTTAATAGAATATTTGAAAGCTTTATGCTAAAAATATTTTATAATTTTAATAAGATAATACAGCGACTAATAATGTTGACTTGGGGTTTTATATAAAGTAAAATAGGTATAGCAATTTTTGCCTATGCTTTGATAAAAGCGGAGTTTGGCTTATATGATGAATGTATGTTGGAAGGAGACCGGCTGGACTGGCCGGAATGTGTAAATATGACAGACAGTAAAAATAACGACGTAAATATAGAGAACCGCCCATCTTTCCCCAAAAGGGCAATAGTCACGGCCGGCATGCCTTATGGGAATAAGGAGCTGCATTTCGGACATGTCGGCGGCGTGTTTATTCCGGCGGACATGATGGCAAGATTTCTTCGCGACAGGATAGGAAGCGAAAATGTTCTTTTTATTTCCGGCACTGACTGTTATGGCTCCACTATTGAAGAGGGGTTTGAAAAGCAGAAAGAAAACGGCGGATATACTGATATTCTTGAATATATAAAATCTAATCATGAAAAGCAGAAGTCGACGCTGGAGAAATTTTATATAAGTCTTGATTTGTTCGCAGCGTCGGCGCTCGGCGAGGCGGGCGAGATACACAAAAATGTTTCGTGCGATATTTTTGAAAAATTCTATGCTTCCGGCGCCCTTAAGCTTGACAACGCGTATCAGTTCTATGATGAGGAGGCCGGCACCTTTTTAAACGGTCGTCAGGTAGTGGGCCGCTGTCCCATAAGCGGCTGCAAGTCGGAGGCGGCGTATGCCAACGAGTGTGCGCTCGGACATCAGTATATGGAGCAGGACCTCATAAACCCCATAAGCACTCTTACAGGGAAAAGTCCGGTGCTAAAGCCCACGCAGAACTGGTACATTGATATGGAAAAATATCGCGATGCTCTCATAAAACGCCAGGGGGAGCTGCGCAAAAGGGACAACGTAAGGGAAAACCTTATAAGGGTGACGGACGAGTTTTACCGCGACCCTGCTATATATGTAAAACGCGAGTTTATGCCGCAGGTGCAGACTCTTTCAGATATGCCGGAATATACGGTAACAGACGACGAGAAGAAGCCGTCGGTCACACTGACATTTACCTGCCTTTCTGACCGTGAGAAAGCGTGTGAAATACTCAATAAAAACGACATACGCTATCGCACCGGCAAGACCATTGTGCCATTTAGAATATCCGGCAACGGCGGCTGGGGCATACCAGTGCCGGAAAAAGACGGCGTAAATGGGCGCACTTTCTGGGTGTGGCCGGAGTCGCTGTGGGCGCCGATATCATTTACAAAAGCGGCGCTTAAGATGCGCGGCTGCGATGATGACGAATGGCTTAAGTGGTGGACGGACGACGGTGCGGAAATATATCAATTTATAGGCGAAGACAATATATATTTTTACGGCATAGCCGAAATGGCAATGTTCATGGCGGCGTCAAAGCAGATGGAAAAAGGGCTGCGTCTGCCGAATATAATACCAAACCGGCATGTTTTCTTTATGGGAAACAAGGCCAGCAGCAGCGGCAAAATAAAGCCGCCTATGGCTGACAGGCTGTTGGACTATTATACGCCCGAGCAGATGCGCATGCACTTTTTGGGAATGGCGCTTTCCGCTAAAAGCGTAAGCTTTAGTCCTCGCGCGTTTGCGCCGGAGGATGCAAAGCCGCAGGATAATTTTGACCCCGCGCTTAAAGAGGGAAGTCTGCTTACAAATGTATTTAACAGACTTGTGCGCTCCGGCTTTTACTCGCTGCAGAAATATTTTGGCGGAATATTGCCGCACGGCGAGGTAAGCGCAGATGTAAAGGAAAAGTGCGATAAGCTTATACTAAAATATGAAGAGTACATGTATAAATATGAGTTTAATACGGTTATAGAAGAGCTTGACCTTTTTGTACGCGACTGCAATAAGCGCTGGTCGGCAATAAGCCGCGAGGCAAAGGATGACACCGAAGCTATGGGTCGGCTGCTTATCGATACTTTCCATGAGATACGTGTGCTGACTACGCTTTATCATCCAATAGCGCCGGTTGGCTGCGAGATGATAAGGGAATATCTGCGTGTGCCGGAAAGCGTGTGGAGCTGGGATAATATATTCGAGGACATATATTTCTTTTTTGACGATGCGGATAATCATGAAATGAAATTTTTAGAGCCGAGAATAGACTTTTTCGCTCCGCACGAAAGCCAAATTAAAAAATAGCGATATATACAGTCTGTATGCTTAGACTTTTGGTTTATGTATTGTATATTTACTGTTTTCCAAGAAAATGCGCCTCATGGGCAATTATTTGATTTACTATAAAAAACAGCACCTACTGAAATATATCAGCAGGCGCTGTTTTTATTAGTGCTTTTTCAAAATAACATCAGCCGAAAGCCGGCATGAAACAACCGACTTCACTATGTGTCGGATGAAAATTTAATCATGGAAACTTCGTTTTTGCATATTAATAAATACTCAAACCGCTTGCTCTAATAATGACTTTGGCTAATGGACTTTTAAGAAAATGGGAAATTATAAATCCGACAACGCATCGAACATGAATATATGCCAAAATATGTGGAATAAAAATTTATTTTTGGCCTGTTCCTTTATTATACAGCTTTCTCAAATTCCAAATAACTGTTAAATCGGCGGCGAAAAGGAGTGAAATAATTACTCCTATCACCGATAAATATGCCACGCCGTATAAAGCAGGGAGCAGAGAAGTCGCAAATGCAATTGTGCAGCAAACAAAGGATGCAGTAAGGAGTCCCGCTTTGTTTGCAAAAAGCCAGATGATAAACAATGCAAGCAAAACAATGGACATAACAGCCGTTAACAGCGGGCCGAAGCTGGCATATCCAAACGGAATAAGGCTGAAATAAGAAAACGTTTCTCTAATATAGCCGCCGCCTGAATCCGGCGCGACGGCAAAGTTGAGAACAGCGCCGTACGGTAGTGCTTCCAGCGCTATTATTACAACCAGAACAGCAATCACAATTATGCTCATTAACCTTTTCATTACAGCACCTCATTTCAGCCGTTGTTAAATAATATTAATTTATAAAAATATTATACGGCAATGCGCTTAAAAGGTCAATTTAATGCAGCGTATTACAGAGGCATAAATGCCGTTAAGAGATATCATTATGATAAGCGGCACATAGAAATTTGTAAAAGGCCATCAGCTAAAAAATGGTAGTTTTCGCTTTGCTCAAATAAATCATGGCAGTATGATTATTTGCTGAATTTGAAAACCGTTGCATTCCATTTTATATTCGCTTGATTATTGGATATTAGAAATACTTTTTCTATTTTACTGTGGCGGCTTGGATAATTACTATTTTATTGGAATGGATGCTTCTCTACTTAAGCTTTAGTCTGGCCCTGATGGCTGACGTGTATTAATATTAATTTCAGCGCAGTTCTTCCTAATGTCACAATAAAAGGGCGGTGGATATTTCCACCGCCCTACAAAAGTAGGTCAAAAATAATTATTTCTTAAGATTGTAGAAAGATTTGATACCTGCATATACAGCGTTGTCACCAAGCTCGTTTTCAATCTTGAGCAGACGGTTGTACTTGGCGATACGGTCGGTACGGCTCATAGAACCTGTCTTAATCTGACCGGCGTTGAGAGCAACAGCGATATCAGCGATTGTAACATCCTCTGTCTCGCCGGAGCGGTGTGATATAACAGCAGTATATCCAGCACGCTTTGCCATCTCAACAGCGTCAAGAGTTTCGGTAAGAGTACCTATCTGATTAACCTTAACAAGTATGGAGTTGGCAACACCCATCTCGATACCCTTTGCAAGGCGCTTTGTGTTTGTAACGAAGAGGTCGTCGCCGACAAGCTGCAGACGTGAACCAAGACGCTCGGTAAGTATTTTGAAGCCTTCCCAGTCGTTCTCATCAAGACCGTCTTCAATAGAGATGATCGGGAACTCGTTGAGAAGACCCTCGTAGAAGTCTATCATCTCAGCAGAGGTAAGGCTCTTGCCTTCGCCCTTAAGGTCGTATTTGCCGGTCTCCTTGTTGTAGAACTCAGAAGATGCAACGTCCATTGCTATGCATACATCCTTGCCCGGCTCGTATCCGGCAGCCTTTATAGCCTCTATTATAACCTCAACAGCCTCACGGTTTGCAGCAAGGTTAGGAGCAAATCCGCCCTCGTCGCCGACAGCTGTGTTGTGGCCCTTATCATGCAGAACTTTCTTAAGAGAATGGAAAACCTCAGCGCCCATGCGTATAGCTTCTTTAAATGTCGGAGCGCCTACAGGCATAATCATAAACTCCTGGAAGTCAACGGAGTTGTCGGCGTGTGAACCGCCGTTTAAGATGTTCATCATAGGTGTGGGGAGCTGCTTTGCATTAGCACCGCCGAGATATTTGTAAAGCGGCAGGCCGTGATAATCGGCAGCTGCATGTGCAACGGCCATTGAAACACCGAGTATAGCGTTGGCGCCGAGCTTAGACTTGTTCTCTGTGCCGTCAAGCTCTATCATAACGCGGTCTATTTCAGCCTGGTCGGTTACGCTGTATTTGCCTACAAGGGCCGGAGCAATAACATTATTTACATTGTCTACTGCCTTTGAAACGCCCTTGCCAAGGTAACGGCTCTTATCATTGTCGCGAAGCTCAACAGCCTCGTGCTCGCCGGTAGAAGCACCAGAGGGAACCATAGCCCTGCCGTATGCGCCGGACTCAGTAACTACTTCGACTTCCACTGTGGGATTGCCGCGGGAGTCTAAAATTTCTAAAGCGCTGATTTCTTTGATAATGGACATATTGACACTCCTTAATCTTTATATTGCTTTTATTATACCAAGTTTTTATACTATTTTAAAGCATATTTTCCCATATTTCAATACATCTTGAGAATACTCATGAAAGCAATAAATTTCATATTTTACAGGTACATTAATTTATGCAAAAGGCATAAATTTATCGCTGTATTATGTTGCTATTATCCTATTAAACAAAGCCGGCGCCAACACAATGTCGTTAAAAATACGGCACATGTCTTTGCCGGAATGTGCGTAATTTTTTGATGTGCGCTTAATGGCGCAAATATCACATTTAACTATAGTTAATCTATATTTTTTTGGTGTAGTTTTTATATTGACAATAATGCGGATTTATGTTATAAAAAGTAACAGAAATCAACATTTAATTTATAAAAAATAAATGCCGATTTAATGCAGACGGTCAGTTTTATTAAGTATGAGACTACGGCATAAATAGAGCTATTTGGTTAAATATAATATTAAAATTTTAAATGCTTTTTCTTCTGTGCGGTTAAGACTGATTTATTTTGCTCTGAAAATGGAAGTAAGGCATATTTTTTTGATGAAGTTGTTTTATATTGTTAATTTGCACTTGCCTATGTTAAAGTTTGCAGGTGTCTGTTAAATTTTTTATGATTTATACAGCTTAAAACAGGAGAGATATTATGGACAGACCAGTACTTGAAATAAAAAATCTTAAAGCCAGTGCGGCGGGTGTGCGCATATTAAACGGCATCAATTTGACGGTAAAGGGCGGCGAGATACACGCGCTGATGGGGCCTAACGGCTCCGGTAAATCCACTCTTTCATCGGTTATTATGGGACATCCTGATTACACCGTAGAGGAGGGGGAAGTGCTTCTAAACGGCGAAAACCTTTTGGAAAAAAGCGTGGACGAGCGCGCCCGCGCCGGCATGTTTTTGGCGCTGCAATATCCGGTGGAGATAAGCGGCGTTACCAACTCGCAGTTTTTGCGCACGGCGATAAATGCACGCAGAGATGAAAAGAATCCCATACCTTACGCCGAGTTTGTAAAGAAAATGCGCGCGGCGGTAAAGGACCTTGAAATGAATGAAAATCTGCCGAAAAGATATCTTAACGAGGGCTTTTCCGGCGGCGAAAAGAAGCGCAATGAAATACTTCAGATGAAGCTGCTAAATCCGTCTGTCGCAATACTTGACGAGATAGATTCAGGCCTTGACATAGACGCTGTGAGAATAGTAGGCAGTAATGTAAGCGACATGGTTAAGGAACGTGAAGGCGGTCTCGGCGTAATTGTCATAACACATTATCAGCGTCTGCTTGACTATATAAAGCCGGATTTTGTACATGTGTTAAGCAAGGGCAGAATAATAAAGAGCGGCGGCTGTGAGCTTGTATCCATGCTGGAAAAGGAAGGCTACTCATGGATTGACGCATATGAAAGAGGTGCCATGTAGTGCTTTGTAACATGAGTACCGAAAATATGAAGGTATATGACATAAGAAACGGCCGGCTGTCGGAAGACGACGGCTTTGTCAGGACGAGGGACGGCTCGATTTGCATCGACATATCTGAAAATGCATCTATTATGCTGAACATGTCCTTTGACGGAGACGGTGCGGGCTCAGCAGTAAATGTAAACATAGCCGACGGCGCCGAGGTTTATCTTATAGAGAATTATAAGTATGACGGTGCTTCTAACGCTGCGGCATTTGGTGAAAATTTTATGCCGTGCGCAGTAAATATAAATCTTAGCAGCGGCAGCACCCTCAAGCATCAGATACTTTTTGAGGACAGCAGGCTGGCGGCGGCATATACCCTCAATTGCGACGCGGAAGCTAACGCCGTATACGACAATTATCAGTCAAACATAGGCGGAAAGACAAAGTGCAATACCGAAATTAATCTTAACGGATACGGAGCGTCGGTTTCATCGCATCTTATAGCCTTTTGCAGCGGAGAGGACGACCAGCGTTATAATATAAGGATAAATCATCATGCAAAGGGCACGCGTTCGAGAATGACCAACTGCGGCGCTGCGGCTGATGTTTCTAAATGCATTATAGACTGTGTGGGCTTTATAGAGAAAGGCGCATCCGGCTCTGACGCATATCAGAAGAGCAGGATTATATCTCTTTCTGAGAAGGTGCAGGCGCATGTAAGCCCGGCGCTGCTTATAGACGAGTATGATGTAAGTGCGGGACATTCCGGAAGCGTGGGGAGCATCGACACCGAAGCGCTGTATTATATGCAGAGCCGCGGCATTCGCCGGCAGGAAGCTGTGGCTATGTTTACATCCGGATTTTTAATGGGTGCGGCGGATAAGTCCAACAGCGAGCTGTATGAGGATATTGAGCACAAGGTTAGGGAAAGAATAAACCAACTGTAATTGTCTCTTGTACCTTTGAAATTTGCCTGATTTTGAAAATGAAGCGCAGCCGCCTTTTTGGAGATATTCCGCTTTGGCTTACACTCTGAAAAGCCGTGCGATACATTAAGACGGCGTCTAATTTGTTATCAGACAGGCTTGCCGACTGATTTTACCGGCAAGCGGATTTTGAAAGAGGGCTTTATATGCCGATAGATATATATGACGACAACCTGTTCCGCAAGGATTTTCCTTTTTTTGACTCGGAAAACGGCGGATATGTATATTTTAACAGCGCGGCGACGGCGTTAAAGCCTCGCTGCGTGATTGACGCTGTATGCGATTATTACAGCAATTACTCCGCTAATGTTGACCGCGGCGTTGATTCGCTTGGATACAAGGTAACAAAAATGTATAATGCCGCGCGTGAAAAAACAGCGGATTTTATCGGCGCTCACGACAGCGACACCGTTATATTCACAAAAGGCGCGACGGCGGCTCTTAACATGGTTGCGCACTCTTTCGGCGAAATTGCTGTAAAAAGCGGCGATGAGATAGTTACGTCTATGGCAGAGCATCACAGCAATTTTCTGCTATGGCAGCAGCTTGCGGCGAAAAAAGGCGCAAAGCTTATATTTGCGCCGGCGGATGCTCTCGGCAGGGTTACCGTTCAGGCATTGGAAAGCGTTATGAGCGAAAAAACTAAAATAGTAGCGCTCAATCACATATCAAACGTATACGGCGCAAAAAATGATATAAAGGCGTTAGCTGCGACAGCGCATAAATACGGCGCGTATTTTGTATGCGACGGCGCGCAGGGCATAACGCACGAGCCGGCCGAGGTAGAGAAAAACGACATAGATTTTTATGCTTTCAGCGGGCATAAAATTATGGGTCCGACCGGAATAGGCGTACTCTACGGCAAGCGTGAGCTTTTGGAACAAATGCCTCCGGCGGAGTTCGGCGGCGAAATGGTATATATAGTCGATTATAAAAGCGCCGATGGCACTCAGTTCAAGGATTTGCCGGAAAGGCATGAGGCGGGCACTCCGCCGATAGGGCAGGTAATAGGCATGGGCGCGGCTATAGATTATATATCCTCAATAGGCTATGATACAATACAGCGCCGCGTGGCATTTTTGAAGGATTATATGATAAATGAGCTTGAGAAAAAATGTCCGAATATTGAAATATATAACAAAGAGCAAAACGACAGCGGAATTGTGACGTTTAACGTTAAGGGCGTGCATTCTCACGATGCGGCGTCGGTATTTGACAATGACAAGATAATAATAAGGGCGGGGCATCACTGCTCACAGACGTCGCATGCGCTCATGTGCGTGCCGACGAGCCTGCGTGCCAGCCTTTACATTTATAATACAAAGCCGGAGATTGACAGATTTGTCGATGCGGCTAAAAAAGCGGAAGGATTTTTAGATGTTTTATTCAGCTGAGGACTATAAAGAAATTATATATGACAATTACAGCAATCCTCGCAACAAGTGCTTGTCAAAGGACAAGGACTACTGCACCTGCGAAATGAAAAATCCGTCCTGCGGCGACGAGCTTGTCGTTCAGGTAAAAAAGCATGGCGATACTATAGAGGACTGCCGCCACAACGGCTATGGCTGCAGTATATGCTGCGCCAGCGCGTCTATAATGAGCGAGCTTGTCAAGGGCAAGAGCGAGGCGGAGGCAAAGCGTTTATACGACGAGTTTATGTCTATGGTATCAGGCGGAAAGTTTGACGAAGAACTGCTTGACGAAGCGGCGGCGTTTAAGGGTGTGGCGCAGCTCCCGGCGCGGATAAAATGCGCGACGCTGTGCTGGAAGGGCATGCACAGGCTGCTTGACGAGCTCGACAAGGATGAAGGTGAAAACAGTGGAAAATAACGATATAAACAAGGGTATGTGGAACGACGGCGACGTCGGTGTTTTAAAGCTTGAAAAGGGACTAAGCGAGGCGGTCGTACGTCAGATATCCGCACTTAAAAAAGAGCCGGAATGGATGACGGAGTTTCGGGTAAAAAGCTATCATGAGTTTATAAAGCACCCGCTGCCCAACTGGGGCTGCGACCTTACAGGAATAGATTACGACGATATTTACTACTATCTCAAGCCGAGCAAGGGCGTTGCAAACGACTGGGACGACGTGCCGGAAAAGATAAAGGATACGTTTGATAAGCTCGGCCTGCCGGAGGCTGAGCAGAAGCATCTTGCCGGCATAGCGACGCAGTATGAGTCGGAAATGGTATATCACAACATGCGTATGGAGTTTGAAAAGGAGGGCGTAATCTTCCTTGACACCGACTCGGCACTGCGCGAGTATCCGGAGCTGTTTAAGAAATATTTCGGCAAGCTTGTGCCGTATACCGACAACAAGTTTGCGGCGCTCAACAGCGCTGTGTGGTCGGGCGGTTCGTTTATATATGTGCCAAAAGGCGTCGTTGTGCAGAAGCCGCTGCAGTCGTATTTCCGCATAAATTCTGAAAATATGGGCCAGTTTGAGCGCACGCTCATAATTGTGGACGAGGGCGCCAGTCTGCACTATGTCGAGGGCTGCACCGCGCCGGCGTATTCCACCGATTCACTGCATGCCGCCATTGTCGAGATATTTGTCGAAAAAGATGCGCGCTGCCGTTATACTACGATACAGAACTGGTCGAACAATGTGTATAATCTGGTCACTAAGCGCGCCGCCTGCGAGGAAAACGGAGTTATGGAGTGGATAGACGGCAACATAGGCTCTGGTATAAATATGAAATATCCCGCCTGCATACTGCGGGGCAGGGGCGCATCTGGAACTACCATTTCCATCGCTGTTGCGTCCGAGGGTCAGATACAGGACGCCGGCTCCAAGATGATACATTTAGCGCCGGACACATCGTCGCAGATAATATCGAAGTCTATAGCCAAAAACGGCGGCAACGCGACCTACCGCGGCACGGTGTATCATTCTCCTAAGGCGACGAATGCAAGGAGCAAGGTGGAGTGCGACACGCTGCTGCTGGATGAGGAATCGAAATCAGACACAATCCCGACAAACGAGATAAACAACGGGACGTCAATACTTGAGCATGAGGCGAAAGTGTCGAGAATATCGGGTGAGCAGCTGTTTTATCTCATGAGCCGCGGCCTTACCGAAGAGCAGGCGAGCGAGCTTATCGTGCTGGGATTTATTGAGCCGTTTTCAAGAGAGCTGCCGATGGAATATGCAGTGGAGCTTAATCAGCTTATGAAGATGGAAATGAAAGGCTCAATAGGATAATATAAATGTAAAAGCACGGCGAGCGCCTTTGCAGCATTCAACTAAATGCAAATCCAGTTTTGGCGATAAAGCGAAAGATTTTTGCTGAGATGTATTGCTGCTTGACTGAGGAAATATAAACAAAAGCCGGGGCGCTGTTAGCATCCGGCTTTTTAATATGTAAAAATCTATACTATGATATCCTTTATTCGGCAGCAGCATCTTTAAAAAACGTCAATTTGTGATTTGCTGTATGTCTTTTTTGTTGAATAAAAGAATTATTATCCAATTGTTTCTCTCCCTTCAAAGTGATTTACTATTGTACATCTTTATAATTTAACATTTAGAACTACATGCTCCTGTTGGTGCTACCATTCCTGTAAAAATCCCTGTGATGAATGATACAATTCCTGCTCCATTACTTCCATCTTCATTTCCATGAATCTCATCCGCTTCTAATGCCAGTTCCTCCACTTTTACAAATCCTGTTTTCTTTTCAAAATCTTTCATTTTCTTCTTTCTCCTTTCTCATGCATAGAACTATATTTTTGAATAATAGTACTTTTCTTTCAATGTACCAATTTCATATTTCGTAGTTCTCATCTACGTTTCCCACTAATTTTATCCTACTCGTGCTTTTTTTCTTTTTTTTATATGGACTTTTTTCGTATTATAAAAGCAGGAAGAAAATATCCTGCTTATAAGAAAAAATAAGAAAGTATAAAATGTAGATTGTGATGTATGAGTTAGACATAATAACATAATTATCATAATCATCATCTTTGCTTATTTATGAGCTAGGATATAATATTCCTAGTTCTTTTTGTTTGTAGGCATACAGGCACATGAGAACTTATGAA
This sequence comes from uncultured Oscillospiraceae bacterium, assembly GCA_900554165.1. The sequence goes on from USGR01000011.1 coordinate 11,663, forward strand.
GAAAGCAAGAATGTTGGCCTTTTTGAAACTAAGATTTCGTAACAAAAAACATTCTGCTTTCCTCTTCATTTATGAACTAGTTTATATCTAAATAGGATTCTATCAATACAAGAATAGAAAAACCTGTATCTTACACGAAAATAAGTCGAATGAAGTTAGGAAAGAATCTTCATATTGTATTGTAAGGAAG
>USGR01000012.1 GCA_900554165.1 uncultured Oscillospiraceae bacterium
CTTAATTACAGTGAAACTTGGGACTCTTTTATCCTCTTTTCCTTATGGATATCAATTTTATTAAGAATTATAAGCCACACCGCATAAACGGAGCAAGAAACAAACAGTCCCAAAAACAGTCCGCCCATTATGTCCCCCAAGAAATGTACTCCTAAATACATTCTGCTGAACATCACGGCAAGCATCATAAAAGCGGACAATATTGTTACTGCTATTTTCCCCTTAATGCTGTTCATAAATATTAAAGCAGCTATTATAATCGTTATATAAAGGACGGTATTGCTTGTGGAATGCCCGCTTGGAAAGCTGAATCCCGACTCCTCTACCATATGATATATTTCATCCGGACGATGGCGGCCTATTATGTTTTTAAGCAGCTGATTTATTACTGTAGAAATAATAAGTGAAGCGGCAAGCGGTACTCCAAGCTTCAGACGGGTTTTAGACCATATTAAAAACACAATGCAAATGCCCGTTATCATTATTTTATCGCCTATGTTGGTTATGACAATAAGTACGGGTGTGGCAATATCATTTCTTAAAGACCTTGCAAACTCTCCTGCCGTTATTTCCAAATCTGTTATTATGCCTAGACTTACAAGCAGATAGACAAACGCAAACATTATAAGACTTACGGCGGATATTATTATTAGCTTGGCTTGTTTTGTCATTTTAATGTCCTTTCATCGATTTGAATGATTTTATGTAAATTTAATTATATTAGTTTACAAAAAAGAAATCAACAATTTTCTGTAAATTATTCAAAGAGGACGAATTTGTTCAATAAAGGCAGAAATAGCGATTTCACTGTAAAAAAAGCTTTATTTTTAACTAAATATATGATAGAATAAATGTGTTTACGGTTAAATGAATTTTAATATATCAGGAGGAACTATCTGTATGAAACAAGGGAAAAAAATATGTGTGCTTGGCACAGGTAATGTTGGAGCTACTATAGCGTATACTATCGCGCTGTCAGGCATGGCGGCTGAAATCGTCCTTATCGATATAGCCAAGGATAAGGCCGAGGGCGAGGCTATGGATATTTCTCAGGGTAATTCACATATAACTCCGGTAAATATATATTCCGGCGATTATCCGGATGCTAAGGGTTCGGACATTGTAATTACCACAGTTGGTATAGCCCGCAAGCCTGGTATGACACGCATAGACTTGGCTCAGACTAACGTAAATATAGCAAAGGACGTTATACCGCAGATAACAAAGGTCTGCCCGGACGCTGTGTATGTTATTGTAAGCAATCCTGTTGATGTTATAACATATGCTTTCTCAAAGCTTTCTGGATTAGATAAGAGCCAGATAATTGGTTCAGGTACTACTATTGACACATCGCGTCTGCAGGACAACCTTGCTGCTAAGCTTGCAATAGATCCGAGAAGCATAAACGCATATGTGCTTGGTGAGCATGGCGATACATCTTTTATTCCATGGTCGGTAAGCAATATCATGGGCATTCCGCTGCTTGACTACTGCAAGGAAGTATCTGTCGATATAGATACAGACAAGGTACTTGACGAGGTTCGCAAGGCCGGCGCTCAGGTAATAAGCAAGAAGGGTGCAACATACTATGCTATCGCCATGTCGGTTGCAAAAATATGCGATGCGATAATTAAAGACACTAAGACTGTTCTTCCTGTTTCAAATTATCTTGACGGTCAGTACGGCATAAGCGACGTATGTGTAAGCCTTCCGCATGTTGTCGGTGCAAACGGTGTAAGCAAAACACTGCTTCCGGCTCTTACCGACGGAGAAGTTGCTCAACTTAAGGCCAGTGCCGACGCACTTAAGAGTGTTATTTCCTCACTCGATATATAATTTAATTAACATGCTGTTTTTACAGCTGTGAAAGAATATACACCATTGTGTTCATAAAAAATCGCAATGGTATATTACCAAAATAAAAGGAGTTGTTTTACAATGGATTATGCTGCAGAATCGCTTAAAAAGCATAAGGAATGGAAAGGCAAAATTGAAGTAATATGCCGCGCACCCCTTAATACAAGAGATGATTTGTCTCTTGCATATACCCCAGGCGTTGCACAGCCCTGCCTTGAAATTCAGAAGAATGTAAACATGAGCTATGAGCTCACACGTCGTTCAAATCTTGTTGCGGTTGTTACCGACGGTACAGCTGTTTTAGGACTTGGTGATATCGGTCCTGAGGCAGGTATGCCGGTTATGGAAGGAAAATGCGCCCTCTTTAAGGCGTTTGGCGACGTTGACGCTATTCCTCTGTGCGTACGCTCAAAGAGCGTTGACGACATTGTTAACACTGTTGCGCTGCTCGCCGGCAGCTTTGGCGGCGTTAACCTTGAGGATATATCGGCTCCGCGCTGCTTTGAAATTGAGCGTCGTCTTAAGGAAGTTTGCGATATTCCAATATTCCACGACGACCAGCACGGTACGGCAGTTGTTACTCTTGCCGCTATGCTTAATGCTCTTAAGCTCACCGGCAAGAAGATAGACGACATAAGGGTTGTTACCAGCGGCGCTGGCGCTGCGGGTATCGCCATTATCAAACTGCTCATGTCAATGGGACTTAAGGATGTTATACTCTGTGACCGTCACGGCGCTATATACGAAGGCCGCGACAACCTCAATGCCGAGAAAGAAGAGATGGCTAAAATCTCTAACTTCGACAAGAGGAAGGGTACGCTTGAAGAGGTACTTAAGGGCGCCGATGTATTTATAGGCGTTTCTGCTCCAGGCTGTGTAACGGAAGAGATGGTTAAGAGCATGAACAAAGACCCGATACTCTTCCCGATGGCTAATCCGGTACCGGAGATTATGCCGGATCTTGCAAAGAAAGCAGGCGCCGCAGTTGTTGGCACAGGCCGCAGCGACTTCCCGAACCAGATAAACAACGTACTCGCTTTCCCGGGCATATTCCGCGGTGCGCTTGACGTTAGAGCCAGCGACATAAACGATGAGATGAAGATAGCCGCTGCAAAGGCTATAGCCGCCTTTGTTACGGACGACAAGCTCTCTGCCGACTATATCATTCCGAGCGCTTTGGATAAGAGCGTTGCTCAGGCAGTTGCCAAGGCAGTTGCTCAGGCTGCAAGAGATACTGGTGTAGCTCGTATATAATTATAAGCAAATTTAGTTAAAAAAACAGCGCCGCTTTTAGTAGCGGTGCTGTTTTTTTAATATATAAGTCTGTTAATAATCAAATATCAATTAGTTATTGACTGTATATGGCTGTCCGGTATGTCAATAACTAACGCTGCAACCAGCTTTGTTATCCGCCAAATTATAGGCCAAGCAGCGCCTTTGTATTCTCCATTGCCATGCGGGATGCTTCACAACAGTCCTCCATGCCCTCAAACTCTATCGTTACGCCGCCGTCATATCCAGATGACTTTACAGCTTCGGCTATGGCAAGAAGGTCAAGGTCACCCATGCCGACTATTGCGCCGCGCCAGAAATTCCCCATATATGAAAGCCCATAACGGCCGGATTTCTGCATATGCTCTGCAAATGAACGCATGGCAAATCTGTTGCGCAGATAAAAGTCCTTAAAGTGTACCGACACCGCATATGGCAGACACCTTTTTACCGACGCTTCCGGGTCCTCGTCAACGCAGACAAAATTGCCGACATCTACTGTCAGACCGAAATTGTCCATGCCTACGCCTTCTACTATCCTTATAATGTTCTCGCAGCGGTTGACAAACACGCCGTGATTTTCTATTGACGTCTTTATACCGTACTTTTTGGCGTAGACAGCTATCTCTTTGGCCGCTTCAATTATTCTGCCTACATTTTTCTCAAAATTTGCCGTTGTCGCATATTCTGCGCTCGGAATTTGTGCTAAGTCGTGTCTTACCACCTTAGCGCCGAGCTTTGCCGCAGTGTCTATCTCCGTCTTAAGCCTGTCAATCTCCTCTGCATACTCCTTTTCAGTATCTTTAAGCACATTTCCGGGTACACTGTACTGAAGTATTGGCAAACCAATTTCTGCAGATTTACTGTTGATTTTGCTTATAAGCTCATCATCGCCGTTAACGGTAAAAAGATGAGGCACAATCTCTATAAACTCTCCGCCGTTTTCCTTGGTCCAGTCCATGGCAGACAATATATCCATTTTACCCTGATGCATAGCCTTGCCAAGGCTGTAGCTGCTGAGTCCAACTATCATATTTCCCACTCCAATTATAATATTTTAGCTTATTATAGCAGATACTATTTTTTTATCAAGGCATTTATTTAAATTTTACAGTCGCAAATATAATAATCTTAGCCAGCGGCATCAGGCTACTTTGGCATTGAATTTGAGTTTGGTATGTTATATACTTTTTATAAGCTTGCATAATAATGCCGCTTATTATTTAACAATATAAGCAATATAGGCTTGCATAAGCTGGTTAATCGTGATTGGTGGTTTTTACATGAAAATAGCGCTTTTATCCGGAGTTACCTCTGTGCACACACATCGCTGGGCAAACGCCCTCGCTGATTTAGAGCATGAGGTGCATCTCATATCCCTTATAGGGCACAAATCGGAAGTGAACAAAATATCCGACAAAGTCACGCTTCACTATATAAATAAATCCGGCCGGCTTGCTTATTTTACCGGCGGAGCAGATTTAAAAAAGCTGCTTGCCAAAATAAAGCCGGATATATTAAACGCACATTATGCCAGCGGCTACGGCACACTTGCGCGGCGGTCGGGATTCCATCCCACGCTGCTTTCGGTTTGGGGCAGCGATGTATATGATTTTCCATCAAACGCCTTGTGCCGGGCAATACTTGTAAAAAATCTGCATTATGCCGATGCTCTGGCATCTACAAGCCATGCAATGGCGCGTCAGACTGAAAAATTTATAACTCCATCTTCGCCTATATTTATTACCCCCTTCGGCGTAGATACCAATTTGTTTTCACCGGCTGAGGCGTCTCAATATGGCAGAGATGACGGCAGCATAACCATAGGCACCGTTAAAACGCTTGAGGAAAAGTACGGAATAGAATATCTTATAAAAGCTTTTGACATTGTCTGCCGCTCGCCTGAAGCTAAAAGCATAAGCGATATTCGCCTGAAAATATACGGCAAAGGCAGTTTAGAGACAAGCCTTAAGGCATTGTCAGCGGAGCTTGGCCTTTCAGAAAAAATCGAATTTTGTGGCTTTATACCGAACAAGGATGTTCCCGCCGCACTGCACAGCTTAGATATCGCCTGCATACCAAGCATACTCGACAGTGAAAGCTTCGGAGTTTCAGCTGTAGAGGCTATGTCATGCTCAGTGCCGGTGGTAGTGTCTGATGTGGACGGCCTGAAAGAAGTAGTCGATGACGGAGTGACCGGGTTTGTTGTTGAGCGCAAAAATCCGCAGGCAATGGCCGATAAAATAATAGAGCTTATAAAAAGTCCCGACTTGCGCATAAGTATGGGCGCCGCCGGACGGCAGCGGGTGCTTAGTCTTTATAATTGGGACGATAACGTAAAATATATGGCCGACTGTCTAAATAAAACTGTGTCGGAATTTAAGCGCTTAAACAATAAGCCGGTATAGAATATAATACTATTCAGCTTATAAAAAATTACATACGATAATCTTTAGGCATAGTATATATGATTCGCTCCATTTTAGGCAATAAGGATATTATAACGCAATCTAAAAATCTTAGTTTAGCCAAAAGTCGGACAAATGTTTTGTTTTTAAAGCCGCCCAAGAATGCTCATACCCCATTTTTGCTTTCTATTTATTTTGTAATAAAAACTTTTAGCCCATGAAATAATCAGAAAAAATTATTTATATCAGCATATATTAAGTTTAACTATTAATTTTATCTTTTCCCGTTATTATATAATTGATTTTGGCATTAAAATTAAAAGCCGCCGGTTAATCCGGCGGCTTTTAATTTAATTTTCCTACTTATTAACAGAATCCAGCTAATATTTGATTAAACACATCAGTATTATGAGCTAAATTTCAATTCTAATACATCATCGAGCATATAGAAACCACAGCCCAAATTTAAGTGTCAGCTATTCCTGTTCAAGCAACTCCGCATCTATAATTTCGTCAATGTCGTCCTGCTGTTCCTGCCTTGCATCCAATTTATTTTTCCTTTTAGGGCAGCCCTGCAGCACTTTGACGTCCGATATTCCATACTGCACCGGCAAGGCGTCCGGATTTTTAGAAAGCCGTACTTTCACCGTCCCGCCGAGAATGTTGTTTTCCTCTACAATTCCCTCTCCGTCAGGGGTCTTTACCACCGAGCCCACCTTAGGTGTAAGGCCAATCAGCTCCTCATATACATCCTGCTCATACTTCAGGCAGCACATAAGCCTGCCGCATACGCCGGATATTTTTACAGGATTTAAAGATAGTCCCTGCTCCTTGGCCATTTTTATGGAAACCGGCTGAAACTCGTTCAAAAATCTCATGCAGCAAAACGGCTGGCCGCATATGCCCATTCCTCCAAGCAGCTTTGCTTCATCCCTTACACCTATCTGGCGGAGCTCAATACGCGTTTTAAATACCGATGCTAAGTCTTTTACCAAATTGCGGAAGTCAATTCTTCCGTCAGCGGTAAAATAAAACAAAATTTTACTGCCGTCAAATGAATACTCAACATCCACTAACTTCATGTCAAGCTTATGCTCCGCTATTTTCTTCACGCAGACATCGAACGCTTCTTTTTCCTTGCGGCGATTTTCTGCCGCCCGTTTAACGTCTTCGTCCGTTGCAATGCGTATTGTCTTGCGCAGCGGCTTGATTATTTGATTTTCCGGTACATCCGTATTAGCTATGCATACATTCCCGCATTCAAGGCCTCTGGCCGTCTCTACCACGACCATATGCCCCTTTTCCACTTTTAACGAGGAAGGATCAAAGTAATACATTTTGCCGGCGTCCTTAAACCTTACTCCTATTACCTCTGCCATAAAGTTCTCCTATCTAAAACTTATAATAATTTAAATAATCCGTTTACCTTGCTTCCCCATCTTGAAAACAAGAATATTTTTTAAGATATATGCACTACTGCATTGCTGCTTCTGTAAGTTTTGCGGGAAGATAAACAGAAAAAAGCGTATTATTTATATTTGTTCCCACAAGCTCTGATGCTTTATCCAAGCATGCGCATATATTTCTTATTTTTTCAGCGCCAAAAGCAGCCGATATATCAGCACAGATTTTACTCCCGCTTTCTCCGTACTTCATCATAAGGGCCGCCGAAAAAGCACTATATAAATATTTTACTCCGCTCTCAGCCTGCTTGCGCGTGCGTATAAGGCTGCACTTTACAATCAGATTATATTCGTCTCTGTCTATAAGCGCGCTTATTATACCGTCAAATATTTCCCGGTCGGCGTCTTCTTCATCGATTGAATTTTCGCCGATGTCGCAATTAACTGTAAAAATCTGCACGCGCGAAAGCACCGTATCAAGCAACTCAGAGCGCGATTTACAGGTTAAAATAAATACCACGTATTCCGGCGGCTCCTCCAACACCTTTAAAAGCGCATTCTGCGACTGCTGAGACATATCCCCGGCATTTTTTATTATGTAAACCTTGCGCCGCCCCTCATTAGGAGCTATATACGCATCCTGCCGGATATTTCTTATATCTTCAACATGCAGCGTACGCGCTCCCGTCCCCTCAATCACTAAGACGTCAGGGTGTATGCCGCTTTCCGCCTTGCGGCAATCTATACATGTTCCGCATGGTTTTTTCCCGTCGGATGTGCAAAGGGCGGCCTTTGCCGCATATCCGCATATGATATCGGCCACATTGGCATCTGCCGTCTCAAACAGCATTGCGTGCGGAAATCTTCCATTTTGCAGCATGTCAGATATATATTTCATTATTTCTGTCACGCTGTTTTCTGTTGCTGATTTTAATTTATTTTCCATAACAATTTTATTTTACCACTTTAACGGTAAAAATTCCACAGCTTTTTAAGGCCGCCGACGCTCTTTCGTCTATAATGCCGCCCGGTATAGTAATAGGCGTACCCGGCGGGCATGGGCAAATGATTTCTGCAGCAATCCTGCCGCACGCCGCTTCACAGCCGACCTCCTCGAAATCGAGCAAAGAGGCTGCACGCGGAGACATCTGCATATCTATATACTTTCCATATAAAAAAGCCTTTCCTGCACAAATTTCCGTATTTTCATCGGTAATGCCGCAGGCTTTGCCAAGTCCATTTTTATCTGTAAAATCCGACTGTAAAGGAATGTTAGCCGCATATTTTTCACCAATAAAGGACACCGCACTTTTAAACCGCTCAAAATCATTGTGCTTCAAAAATGGCGATGGAATAAATACAATGTTGTTCCCATCGTACATTTCCGGCTCAATTTTGCACTCTCTGAACAATTCGGCTGCGGCTTTGCCGCTTATTCCCAACCGAGATGTGTTAAGTGTTATCCTCGCGGGGTCGCTGAGGCCGTTATATACGTCAAAACCGTATTGCAAGGCTTTTTCCTTTACAGATGAGCACTCATCGGCAATACGGCTAAAACTTTCTTTGCCGTAATCTTTCAGCCAGTTAACCGCCAATTCAAGCGACAGCATAATAAGATACGACGGACTTGTCGAGCCAAACATAGACATTGCATATTTAGCATTATGTAAATATCTGTCCTCGTGTATGCACAGCCACGCACCGCCGGTGAGCGCCGGCAGCGTTTTGTGCGCCGACTGAGCCGTCATCGATGCGCCCATATGTAAAGGATTTATACTTTTATCAAAGCAGCTGAGATGTGCCCCATGTGCACCGTCTACTAAAAGAGGTATATTATAATTACAGCACAATTCATATAATTTGGCAGTATTATAAATCCTGCCATAGTAATCGGGATTAGTAATGTAAATAGCCTTTACATCATTGTATTCCCTCAGTATGGCTTCTGCTTTCATACATGTAAAATCATCAAGTGATTTTATAAATACCGGCGTAATATTCAGCAATATACATGCATTTATCGCTGATTTATGTAAACCTCCAGCGAATATTACCCTGCCGCCTTCACCCGCCGCTAAATACAGCATAGATTGGATGCAGAGCGTCGACCCGCCCGTTGAATAGAGCAACTTTTTTACGCCGAGCACATCTGCCACATATCTTTCCGATGCAGCTATTGCGCCCATATCACTGTACAGGCTTTCAAGCCCGTCCAGCTCAGTTATATCATACTTTAAAATATCGTTAAATATGGCAAGCGCGTCGTTTTGCCGGCCGCCGTGGCCCGGCGTATGCATGCGGACGCGGCCTTTTTTTATATATTCATCAACAGCATAAAGCAGTGGAAATCTGCTCTTGTCAATACTATCTCCCATAATTTTACTATGTCCTTTTAAAACGGCAGGAAAGCATTTTGGCTTCTGCCGGATTTTAAGCCCGCTGTATGTGTAAAGCTATCAAGCTTTATACATATTCGCGCCTTATAAGCGGATTAATATAATAAGGGCTCACATCAAACGAGACCATATCTCCGACAGAACAGTCCATGCCGGTAATGTCTATATGCGTAGTGGTGTAGCCCGGACGGCCTATTATGCGAACCTTGCGGCCCGACATATCACAGTATGATTTCCGTCCGCCAAAAATGCTGTGTCCCTTATCGCTTGAAATAAGTAGTCCGTCGGCATAGCCCACCGGGACCGCCGCGACAAGCTTATTGGACCTTATTTTTACTCTCTGCTCGCCTATGGTCGTACCGGCTCTTACCCAGCGCATATCGCAGACATTAGATACCAGCCTGCCGACTTTGTCCAGCCCCCATTTGTCCTTTACATTCAGCCGACCGTACAGCGAATTTGATACCCTGACGGCGTCCATTCTCATCCACGGGTACATAAGCGCCGTTTCGTCTGCAGCTATATGCGCCATGCCGTAGGTCAGGCCCTCTCTGCTTAACGTCTGTAATATGCCGAGGAAGCTTTCGTACTGCATGCGCGCAAGCTTTTTGCCGGATTTCGGCGCCGTCTCAGTATATACGCCGGTTATATCTATATTTTTAAGATATTTAATTGTCTGTGCGGCTTTTGCAGCCTCCGGCGGAGTAAAGCCGAAAAATCCCGCGCCTATGTCAAATTTCAGATGCGCCTTTGCCTGCTTTCCCGCCTGCTCTGCTATGCCGGACAAAAGTACGGCGGAGTCGTTTGATGCAACCGTTGCGGTTATGTCATACTCTATAATGCTGCGAACTTCCTCCTCCGTTGAGTATGGAGTAAGCAGCAGTACCTCAAGCATACGGTCGCTTGTCTTTATGCGCACGGCTTCTTCTATTCTCGATACAGCGACCATTCCCACATAATCTTTCAGTATGCTTGCAATGGCGGTATCGCCAAATCCGCTGCCATTTCCCGAAAGCACAGGTATTATATCGCTGCCGGCGGCTTTTTTTATCCTTTTAAAATTATCTAAGAGCCTGTTTGTCTGAACCATAAGCGTAGTCATATTTTTATCCCCCATAAAAAGATATTTCCCAGCCTCAATACAATAATCGGCAAAAATGCGCGGCCTGCACAAGCTATGCGACAAAATACTGCGCCGGTAAATTACCAATATAGTCATATTTAACTTGGCTTTACAATAAAAGCAGTTGCAATTAATTATTTTTATATTTACAGCAACCGCATAAAAGTTTACAAAGCATAGTTATATACCGCATTAAACAGAAAAAGCAATGGTATAACAACCGTCTCTGCGATTATTATACCATTGCTGCTCTTAATAGGTCAAGTTGCTACAAGGCCACGTCAAGAAAAGTCATGGCGGCAAAGCCCAGCATTATCATAACTGCACCAAGCTTCTTATCCTCTGCGGCTTCAGGAATAAGCTCTTTTACTGTCACAAATATCATAGCTCCTGCTGAAAATGCCAATACATACGGCAGCATAAATGCCATGTGAGCAAGCATTGCTCCTACTACTGCGGATATTGGCTCAACTATTGCCGAAAGCGCACCGCACATAAAGCTTTTAAGTCTTGATGCTCCGTCCTGCCTGATGGGCAGAGAAACGGCGGCGCCTTCGGGGAAATTCTGAAGTCCTATGCCCGTAGTAAGCGCTATTGCCGCCGCTACAGACTCCGGCTCCCCCGCGGCGCCGAACGCCACGCCGATAGCAAGGCCTTCAGGAATATTATGAAGTGTAACCGCAATTAATATAAGTATCCCCCTGCTTGAGCTGTCCTTTTTATCATCGCTGCGTTTTTTTATTATGTCTAAAATCTTTGCGGCGGCTATTATAAATACTCCCCCGGCTATAAAGCCTATTGTAACAGGCAGCCATGCGTTGTCTCCTGCCTCCTCTGCTCTTTCTTTTGCAGGCAGCAGCAGCGACCAAAATGACGCCGACATCATTATTCCCGCAGAGAAGCCGCAGATTATCGCCATAAGCTTTTTATTTACCTTGTTGAAAAACAGCACCAGCAGTGAACCAAGCACCGTTATCAGCCAGGTGACAGTGCCTCCCGCCAGTGCGGCCCACGGGCCTGAGATTAATATATCCGGCATATCCGTCTAATCCCGCACAATTCACTATCCCCCTGTCATTTTTTTAATACAAATATGTGTGCGGCCATATATTGCATCATTTGCACCAGAGTTAAACTGGTACATTAACAATATATGGCTGCTTTGAAGCTGTGTTACTGTTCCCCATTTGCCGCTGATATACGCTGACGTCGGTCAGACAGTATATATAGCATCTTTTTTAAGAGACGTTAATATGTTTAGCAAAATTTTTCCGGCGGCCATGGCGGCATTTATCACCGACAAAGTCCGTTAACGAAGCTTTCTTATCAAAGCAGATGAAAAGCAGGAGCATGATGTACCAAGTACGGAA
>USGR01000013.1 GCA_900554165.1 uncultured Oscillospiraceae bacterium
ACGGCAGCGGAGGCGAAGCGGCGGCAGACAGGTATCAAGCATATGTAGATAATTATAAAGATATGTTAGGCCAATATTCCATGGCTTTCTACTGCGGCTCAAGACCAAGCCAGATGGATGAAAAGGTTATTGAATTTCTTTCAGAATTTCTTAAAAGCGATAAATAAACATAATTTAATGAAAAACTCTGGTGTGAATTTTGAGAAGAATTAGAAATTCGGGCCTAGAATTTTTTAGAAGTTAATTTAAAGAAAAATGATATAGACATAGAGCTGTACGACTACAGCAAATTATAGGCAGATATTAAGCAAATTTATATTATTTAATTGCCGGGAATTTAATGGATGACAGGAGTTGCTGACTTATAAAATTATTTTTAAATAAAGCAATAGCTCTTTAATCAAATAAATAAAAGGCAGGGTGGAAAATGAAAATTATTGTAAGAATTATTTCATTGCTTATGGCGGTAGTCCTATCAGCTGGATTTTTAACATCGTGCGATAAAAATTCTTTGCGGCCTCACGATGATTTGCCGGCAATTAAGCCTGTGTTTTTGTATGTCGGATATAGATACAATACGACAGCTACAAAATATGTGGAGTATACAGATGAAGATTTGCAAAAGTTAAACGATATTGGCGTAAAAGAAGTATGCATATCGTTTGGAAATTCTGCGGCGTCATATATTCCTGAGGGAGAGTCAGAGCCGAAACCGATAGTGACTAATGAAGATATAGACGGAATAACTATGGAAATGATAGGAGCGACATCTCAAGACAGTGCTGAGATAATTAAAGCTGGTTACAAAACCAAGCTGAGTGGCCTTGATGAAAATTTGATATTAAATGACTATGCCGATTTTGCTATTGAATTTGCCAATCGTTTAATAGCCATAAATCCGGATATAGAGATATGGTATTCTTTTCCCGATATACATATTGCCACATTGGCAGAGCTGTATATAGAGCCGTTTTTAGAGTATTATGAAAAATTAAAAAATGATACGGATGCTCAGGTATGGGAGAAGAATATAAAAGGAATGTACTGGGTCCGAGAGGATGTGCCGGCAAAAACATATGATGTATTTAACACACAAAATTTAGTGGATTTTGATAATAAGACAGTAAAGGCTATGAAAGCATGTACAGATGCCGTGCATAAAGATGATAAGCTTACTTTCTGGTGCCCTTATTACAGGCCAACCGCGGATATAGGACTTCCTATAGGATTTATAGCCAATCAAACGGACATCTTTGATTATGTCATACTTCAGCCCAATCATTTGTTTGAAGACGGATTAGAAGATAATATTGAAATAATAAAGCAGTCTACGTTAAACAATGCTGTAATGAATAATCAAAACGTAACATACGGCGGTGAGAAGAAGTCAAGCACTATGATTGGGCCGGAATTTGAGATGCAGGCAGAGGATTTTAACGGCAGTAATGGTGCACAGAAAATAGAAAAGTATCAGGACTATGTAGACGCTTATAAAGACATGATAGGCGAATATTCGGTGGCGCTGTATTGCGGCTCGAGGCCGAGTATAATGGACGATAGGGTTATTGGCTTTATTGAGGAACTGCTTAAAGACAGCAATTAATGCTTTAATCAAACAAATAAAGGGCGGAGCCGAAAAATGAAAATTATTGTAAGAATTATGTCGTTGCTTATGTCAGTAGTTCTATCGGCTGGATTTTTGACCTCCTGCGATAAAAATTCTCTGCGTCCGCATGACGCACTACCACCGATTAAGCCTGTGTTTATGCATGTCGGATACATGAACAATTCAACTGTGTCAAAGTATGCGGAATATACTGATGAAGACCTGAGAAAGCTAAATGATATTGGCGTAACGGAGGTTTGCATAGCCTTTGGCAGCTATCCGGCTTCATATATTCCTGAGGGAGAAACCGAGCCGATACCATTGGTGACGGAAGAGGATATAGACGGCATAACGGCAGAAATGGTCGGCATATCTTCCCAAACGGAGCTTGACAGTTTAAAAGCGCTCTATAAGGAAAAGCTTGATGGAGTCGATGAAGAACTAACGTTAAATAAATATGCCGATTTTGCTGTTGAGCTGCTTCGCCGGTTAATTGCTGTAAATCCTGATATAGAAATATGGTATTCTTTTCCCGATATACAGATTGCCACGCTTGCAGAGCTGTATATAGAGCCGTTTTTAGAGTATTATGAAAAATTAAAAAATGATACTGGCGAAGAAATATGGAAAAAGAACGTAAAGGGTATGTACTGGATAAAAGAAGGCGTGTCTACAAAAACGTATGAACTGTTTAACACAAAAAATTTAGAAGATTTTGACAACGCGACGGTAAAGGCTATGAAAGCTTGCTGCAATGTTGTACATAATGAAGATAAGCTAACATTTTGGTGCCCGTATTACAGACCTACGGTGGAAACAGGCCTTCCCATTGGCTTCATAGCAAACCAGACGGATATATTTGATTATGTGATACTTCAGCCGAATCATTTTTTTACAGATGGGCTGGAAAATAATATTGAAATAATAAAGCAGTCTACGCTACAAAATGCCGTGCTTAATGCACAGGGTCTTTCATATGGCGGAGATAAAAGGTCAAGCACTATGGTGGGACCGGAATTTGAAATGGATTCGAAAGATTTCGACGGCAGTGACGGCGCGCACAACATAGAGAAATATCAGGACTATGTAGCGGCCTATGGCGATATGATAGGAAAATATCCGGTGGCCATTTACGGCGGGGAGCGCAGAAGCATCATGGACGACAGGTCGATAAGCTTTCTTGAAGAGCTACTTAAAGGCAGCAATTAATTAATCAAATAAATAAAAGGCAGGTTAAAAAGATGAAAATTATTGTAAGAATTATGTCGTTGCTTATGACGGGAGTGCTAATGGTGGGGCTTCTTACATCATGCAGTAAGAATTCTCTACGTCCGCATGACGCACTACCACCGATTAAGCCGCTGTTTATGCATGTTGGATATGTAGGCAGCACATCTGCATCGTATGCAAAGTATACAGATAATGACATCCAGAAGCTAACCGACATTGGTGTTAATGAGGTGTGCATAGCTTACGGCACTGCTCCGGTAACTTATATACCAGAGGGCGGTACAGAACCAGAACTTTTAATAACGAAAGATGATATTAATGCCATAACTGCCGACATGGTGGGAGGCAACCCAAGTCAGGCGGATTTGGATAATCTAAAGGCTCAATACAGAAGCAAAATAAATCCGCTTGATGAGGATTTGCTTCTTAACGATTATGCGGATATGACGCTGGAATTTGCCGAGCGCTTAGTGGCCATAAATCCGGATATAGAAATATGGTATTCTTTCCCGGACATGTACGTTGTAACACTTGCAGATTTATACATAGAGCCGTTTTTGGAGTATTATGATTATTTAAAAAATAATACCGACCCTCAGATATGGGAAAATAACATAAAGGGCTTTTACTGGCTGAAAGAAGATGTACCGACTACGACTTACAACTGCTTTGAAACCGATAATCTGGTAGATTTCAATAATGCAGAGGTGCGCGCAATGAAAGCCTGCAATGACGCCGTACATGAGGATGGCAAGCTCACTTTCTGGTGCCCTTATTATCGTGCAACCGATGATACAGGCAAACATATAGGATTTATAGCAAACCAAACGGATATATTCGATTATGTTATACTCCAACCGAATCATGTGTTCTCACCAGGACTGGATTATAATATAGATTTAATTAAAGAGATAACGTTGCAAAATGCTGTCCTTAACAAAAATTATGTTGTATGGGGCGGTGAAAAGAAGTCCAGCACGATGGTTGGCGCCGAAATGGAATCGCAGAGTAATTTGTTTTCCGGTAGTGACAGAGAGGAAAATTTAGAAAAATATCAGGACTATGTAAACGCCTATCAGGATTTTGTGGATAAATATCCTATTGCCTTGTATTACGGCGAAAGAAACGGCGTTATGAGTGATATTGTATTAATCAGCTAAAGGACTTCTTGGCAGGAACGGCAAAAACAGCTGATAGCGGCAATTGACTAATAGGTACAAAAACAAGCCGTTTTCAAAATATATATTTTATGAGTTACTGAGATCTAACCACACATTGTAAAAAAAAGCTGATAAGCTTAGCTTATCAGCTTTTTTTTTTATTTTTAGCGCTTTTTAACATCCGTTCTACCTACAAGAAAGTCTATAGATACATCGAAATAATCGGCCAGTATTATCGTTTTTGATGTAGGCGGATCGATTTTTCCATATTCATAGTCCTGATAATTTCTTGTAGTTATTCCAAGCAATTGTGCAACATCAGACTGCTTTAACTTTTTTAGCTTTCTAAGTTCCTTTAATCTCTGACCAAATGTGTTCATAAAAACACCTCTAAAATAATTTGTGAAAACACTTGACACGAGATTTAATTTCGTATATAATATATCCAAAATACGAGATTAAAATTCGTATTAAGGCTGGTGAAAGCAGGAAAAGGAAAGATATAATCTGTGTCAATATATTCGCGCATGAGAAAAAGCCCTAAAACTAAAATATAAGTTTAAGGTTAAAAGGGCCGGAAGCAAAGTTTCTGGCGAAAGAAAAACGATTAATAACAAAACAGAAAACAACTAAACATACTCCTGCGGCAACAGGCGTATGTTTTATTTCCATAGTACCACGGGGCATTGAAAAAGGCAATAAAAAATCCCATGGAAAGCATATTCAGGAGATAAGGCGGTTAATAATTACAATTAAAAAATAAGACCGTTGATTGCTTAAAAATATGTGTATATTTATGCCTTTCCCATAGGGCAAATTGGTGCAATGAAGCTTTGCCGACATTTTAAACTTGCTGTCAATATCAAATACAATAGTAATTTTGCATAAAGTGATTATTTTAGATGAGACGCTGATTAATCTTCTTTTTCCTGTTTATCATTCATGCTGATTACAGTGTTTGTTGTTGCCTAACTGTTATATAGGTTGAATTGCAAAATAAAAGATATTTAATGTGAAAAGAGGACACGAAGTTTAGAGCTGCTTTTAAAGATAAAAATATCATTAACATAATGTTTTTATCTTACTATTTACTTTTATTTGACAGCAAGATTTATATTAATAAAAAAGTACATGTCTAATATTTTAGTAAATTTATTAAAATCGATAATATCCTTCATAAGTGTCTGATTTTTTCTTTGATTATGAAAATTTCAGACACTCTTTTTATATGTATTGCTTTTTTTAATCCGTTTAACTTATTATAATTTGAGTTTACATAAATAATATAAATTAATTTTAACAGAAATATGAATTATATGCGTCCGACTAAGAACAGCCATAAATATATCAGTTACATATCTTTTTAATATGGTGCTTTATATGTTTGCAATTATTCTAAAAATTAAAAAAGTATGTTCAAACTGACAGCAGAGCGGAATTGGCAAAAAAGGTTATAGAAATATGCGTTAAGCATAAAATTATAAAGAAATTTTAATGTTATGTATAAAGGAGTGATTTCGTGAAAGGAAAGACAAAGCTTAAATACCGTGTATTAAGCGCTGTTATGGCTGCCCTTACGGCATTTACAATGCTGCCGGCATCAATCATAACATATGCGATTCAAAGCGGTTCGGACAGCACTGACGTTAAACCAGATGTATGTGTGCGCTGGCAGCCAGCAGAGGAAAGCGCAAAAACAGGGGAAACAGCAACAGTAAATTTAAGCGCATCGCTTAATTCTGACAGTGAGAGCATCGTAGAAAGCGCGGAGGCAAAAATATCACTTACACGTCAAGAAGCTTCAGCGTTTCAGCAGTTCAGAGATGAAAACGGCAAGCTCGATTATGAAACTGGAATACTTTCTAACGAAAGTGCAGCTATAAATATTGAGCTAAAAGACGACGGAGGAGTAAATATTTGCTTTAGATTGGATAACGCTAATCCGACTGTAACAAGTAAATTTACATTTAAATCATGGAGCAAAACTACCGCACCTTTTAGCATAGACGTAAGCGACGATGACATAGTTATTTCTCCGACGCTAAAAGAAGGAGCGTCCGGAGAGCCGTTGCTGCAGAAAAAAGGCGGAAGCTGTCAAATGGGCGCTTCTTTTAATTGGGAAATAGCGGCCGAAGCAAAATCGGAAAATGTTAAAATATTAAACGGCGGCGTTTCGGACTTTGCCTTTAATCTCATTTCAGATTCGCAGAACAAAGCTGAAACGGGAGTTATTTATACACAAATTCAGACTTTTAAAGTTACTCTTAAGCTTCCGGAAGGCATATATCTTCCGGAGGGCGATTATTCATATTTACCGTCAAACGGGCATATAACTGCGGACGGTGCATCGGTTGCGTCTATAATAGGACTGCCGGCGGATGCAAAGGTGAGAAATGTAGTCAGCGCCGATATGTCGACGCTTGAGTTTGAAATAGTACGAACACCGGAAGCATTTACAAAAATTACAGAGCTGCCCGACCTTGACTGCGAAATTATGCTATTGGGAAGCGCTCTGATATTGCGCGAAAATGACATTTCAAAGGATGATGCGAGGGTATTGCTGTCGGTGCAAATGGACGCCGTTTCGCTTGCCGGCGACGAATATACCTGTCAAGGGAGCGCGCAGGCGGATATTTCTGTTTACATAGAGAGCGAGAGTGCAGAAAACAGCGCCGATGCATTGTATGAAACGACGGCAAGCGCTGCCAAAAAAGCTGCTCGTACAGCAGCGGTGCAAAACGGATTAATCTCAGCACAGAGCAGCAATAATACAGCAACCCCTTATGCAAACGAGCCTGAATATATCCGCATTGACAGCTACCGAGAGGCATACAGCCAGAAAATATTCTGGGTAGACAACAACAACGAGACCGGAATACGACCCAGTGCTGATAAGTATACAGCGCCAAAGCTCTATTTTTCTATGGACGGCGGCGGATTTAAAGAGCTTACTAAGTCAAATTTGGCCGATTTAGGCCTTAGCAATTACCCAAGCATAAGTATAGACGCACGCAGCGGGGTGGGAAGCTATACATTATCAATAGGTTCAAATACGTTGCCGACACAGGTAACATATGTAGATAAATACGGCGATGAAACTTCACACACAGTAGAATGGAAAATCACGCCTCAGCAAACAGACGGATACAGCCTTGTGGAAGTAACGCCGGATAACTTAAGTGAATATCAGGGCATTTCGCAGACCGGCTGGTACTACATATTAAATTTCGATTTTTCCTTTTATCTCCGCATGAGGTGGGGAAATCTCGGTCAGGCGCCGGGCATAAGCAACGCTATATTAGAGCATTTTCAGTTTGTCGCTTCTATTAGAGGCACAACTCATGACTATAAGCTGAGCGATATAGACGACGCCATAGATATTGTGATTGACCCTTCATCAGACCCAGACAATCCAACATCCGGTACTATGATTATAAATGACGTCTGGAAATACAATATAGACGGCTCGCAGATATCGTATTCTGTGGAGGAAATAAAGGGCGGAGGCGGGAGGATAACCATTCCGTCGTTAGACAAGGGCGACTATTTTGTATTATCATATGATAATTCCGCTGCACCGAACTTCGGCTCGGTTACCGATAAAATTCACAGCGGCGGAACTATGTATCTGACGCTGACGGGCATAAAAAATTACAGCGCAGACAAGGTGTGGCTGGACGGCGGCTCAGATGAAATAAAGACAGGGCGCCCGACCGGCGAGTTCCAGCTTTGGAGGTATAGAAGCGGCAGCAGCTATACAACTGCGGCGCCGGTAAGAAATGCTGACGGCACCATTGTCACAACCACATTGGATATCGCACAAAACAGCCAAAATATAAGCCATGAGGCTTTAACAAAGTACGACCCTGAGGGGTACGAATATATTTATGTTGCAAGGGAATATTTAGACGCTACGACGGTTAACGGTGAAGACGCGCGAAGCTATGAGCAGGTCTTCGGAAGTGGACGGAACTATCACGGACAGAGTCGATGTAGATGGTGAACTCGTGGACACTACCGAACCGCGCCCAAACGGCAACACGTTTCTGTATGACGGGGGAACCATCTCTAACCGTATTACGGACACGGTTGCCGCATCGGCAACAAAAGTATGGAAAGCAGCAGCGTTTCAGTCGGAATTTGAAGACATAAAAATAGAGCTCATACTGCAGTCACGTGTCCGCGGCAGCAATGATGAATGGAATAATACGGGTGAAAAAGAGGTAATAGACGGCTTTTTCGCAGAGAATTTGTCATATACGGTGAGCCGCAATATGCCGGAGTATGATATGCTGGGCAGAGCGCTGGAATACCGCTGGATAGAACAAGCGGTTTATCAGGGAGAGGGCAGCACCGATAACCTTCTCACATGGCTTGGCGACAGCGGCAGCTTCACGCTAAAACAAAGCGACAGAGATATAAAATACAGCTCTGTCTCAGAAATACAGGGAGATAACAGTACTCTTATTACAAATTCTATAGCAAATACCATAGACTATGAGACTATAAAGGTATGGCTTGACGCAGACGGTGAAAAAATTGATGCGCCCGACGGAGCTGATGCGACATTTAATATTTACCGCACAATAAGCGGTGAAGCCTTAGGCGAGCCTGTCGCTGCATTCACAATGGATGGAATTGCAGATGAAGATAAAACCCTTGTAAATGAAGAACTGGGAATATATGCCCAGGAGACAGAGCCGTGGGTTACGGTGGTCACCCCGCTTGACGAGTACGACGGTGAGGGCAGGCAATATGAGTATGTCCTGCTTGAAGTGAGCGGAAACATAGAATTTATTCCTACATATGAAACAACCCGCGACGATGACGGATATACCACTACGGTGTATAATGCGCCGGGCAAGGGCAACCGCATCATGGTGCGTAAGGCGTGGATTGACGACAGCGATATACTGCATCGCCAGCCGGTTACCATTACCGTATATAATCGATATACGAATGAGGTAGTTAACAGCATTACGCTGGGCAACGGCGTTTGGCACGATTGGGTAGGCATAGGCAACTTAGAACAAGAGGATGTATATATCCTTGAAACGAAGGTGGGCGAAACAGCAGTCCCGCTTACATCATATGCCATAAATTCCGGCCGTGAGCCAAACTATACATCACCGCAAATGCCGGACGAATATAACGGTGAAAGCGACGATGAATATACCGCCATACAGTATCAGACGGAATATCACTATTATGAAGCCACTTACAGCCGCGAAGAGATTGCGGGCATTACGTTTTATACTGTTACAAACCGCAGGCTTGGAAATATAAATCTAACCGTGACTAAAAATTGGGTGGACGGCGACGGCGAAAAGCGTCAGGAAATTCAGGCAGAGCTGGAAAGACTAAGCAGCAAGGGCGTAACGCTCTATCCGGCTTTGCGTCTGAAGTTCGCTGAGGATGATGTTCCATCCTATTATGAAATAAGCCGCAGCGGCGTAGGCAACTCTGATTATATTACTGTAGGAAATCATGACAATAGAGTGCCAATACTCGACGGCGACGGCCAAAATGCTTCGTCTGACAGAGAGATAATACTGACAGAGGACACATCTGAATATAAATTTTTCGGTCTGCCGAAATATGACCGCAACGGTTCTGTTGTAAGATATGAAGTAGTGGAGATTTGGCTTGACGGCAATGGTGCAGTTGTTGATATTGAAACGATAGCGCAAAGTTATCCGGAGCTTTATGAGCTTATAAAGGAATATAATGTCGGATATGAAGAGACGGGGTATACTGTAGGGCATAAGCATGAAGCCGACAGCCAGTCTATAACGGTAACAAACCGTCTGAGCGGCACAAAGAGCATAATGTGGCACAAGCAGTGGAATGATGATTATGTTTATTCATCCGGTCAGCGGCCCGATATTTACCTCAATATTTACAATGAGGTACACACGTCAGATATTGATACTGCCGTTTCGCTTTACATAGCAAACTACAAGTGGACATATCTTGAAGAAGACCCCGCAGACGACCCAGACGGCTTGTATGATAAGCAGTTGCATTGGCACGCCGTGCTTGACGGCCTGCCGAAATATGACAGCTTAGGCTATGAAATAAAGTATTTTGCTGTAGAGCACACATCAGTAAATGCCTCTGACTTTGACTATCTGCCGGTAGAGTACTCGGTGCCTGTAGCAGAAAATGAAGGACATATTGCTTCAATAGGAACTGAATACGAAATCTCATCGCCGGACGGAATGAATTATGTCCGCAACGTACAGACACAGGAGAATTCGGACGTACCACACTATGCGCTTATTGAAAGCGGTACTTTTACAAATAAGATATATCAAACGGTTACTATACGTGGACAAAAGCTGTGGACGTCACTGCCAAGCGGATATCCGAGGGTAGATTTGCCTACCGTTAAATTTACACTCTATCAGCAAACAGCGGGAAGCAGCGACAAAAAGAGTATTGCAACACTGGAAGTATCCGATTGGGCAAGCATTTACAGCAATGGATCGTATATTTTCCGCATTGAATATATAGGCAAAAATACAATGACGGTTGACCCGGACGGGAATGTAATAATCAGCGGAGAAGAAGGCGCTTCAAAACTTCCAAAATATGATGGACGCGGAAGAATTTACAATTATGTCTTGGAAGAAAGCTCAATATCATGGCCAAACGGCGATAGTCCTGACAACAGCGATGTGTACAGAGACCCGGCAGTAAATACTTATCTTATAAGTAATACTTACGACAGTATAAAGGGAGCGCTGTCGGTAAAGAAATATTTATATCTTCCATTAGATGAAAACGGCTTGCCAAAGGCCTATCCTTCTGTAATATTTGAGCTGTCACGCACATATACCAAATCTGATGGAAGCACTTCCATAAGGGATGTAGTAGAGTATATACAATGGTCGTCTGCGGAAGTAAAAGCGGCGTATGAAGCGAACAAGGAAGCGGTAGCATCAGGCGGCGGCATTGAAAAGGTGCTTACCTTTGAAAATCTCGAAATATATGCTCCAAACGGCTCGGAGTATAATTATACAGTAACAGAGGTTAAAGACTATCTGGGCGGATATGACACATGGGCGTCAGCAGGAGATATAGCGGAAGGCGATATTGACGGCATTTTGACAGCCGACAATATGAAAGACTCGGTTTCAAGCCTTGCGGTGACGCTGAACAGCGACGACGGCAGGGGAGAAACCTCTCAAAGCGTGGCAATAGCCGCTACCTTTGTGAATGCACCGCGTGATATCGACAGAGAAACAGTCATACTTACAGGTACAAAAACCTGGCGAGACTTTGACGACGCGTTCCAGATTAGGCCTCAGGATATAAGCATTACTCTGTCGCGCTATGCAAACGCACAGCCGGGGCAGGGCAACCAGATAGCTGAAGCAGTAGTAGATGAGAGCACATATAAAATCTCATGGGATAAAACAGATAAAAAGACATGGAAATATACAATTGAAGGTACGGCGGCAAACGAACTTGATGCTTATGCTCCGAACGGAATGACGTGGGAATATGTCGTGACTGAAAAATTACCCGACGGCAGTGTCTACACATCGTCGCCGGCAAACGGCAGAGTGGGCGAAAAGAGCCAGACAGGCAGCGAGATTGCAATGAATAATCTCACTAATTCCATACTTACGTCTGCATCTTACAGCAAGAGCTTTGTTGACACAGACGGGAAAATTATATCAGAAGACTATCTCGGCTTTGACATAAGCGTGTCGTTTGAGCTTCAGGTGGCGGAGCTAAACGGCAGTAATATAG
>USGR01000014.1 GCA_900554165.1 uncultured Oscillospiraceae bacterium
CCATAACGGAAATAGCGCCGAGCGGCAGCGATATATCTAACTACGCAGTTATTGATCCTTCTGCTGATTTTGACGATTTACGCTTTGTCATGGTTATAAAAAGCTTTGAGGGGCAAAGCGGCGCATCTGGAAATTAAGAGAGGCAATGATATTTAAATTGCGGAATATAAATTGCCGGAATTAAACGGCGGATTGATATTTAGCTTGGAGCGGTTATATTTGGTTCAGATTTTATAAAAATCAACGCCGGTTGCGGGCAAAATATTTTACAGGGCTGCAGCGTGTGTAATCTTGTGTGGTGCGGTTGCTGCTGCAAATAGATGAACTGAGAAATGTGCATTGATACTTTTCGCGGCTAAATGGGGATGCGCCAAAATACTTAGAGGAGTACCTCGGCAGACTTTTAGGAGGGTTTTAACATTGAGGAGCGAAAACAAATCTGGCTCTAAATTCAGATATATAGCTCACTGCCTTCTGCTGCTTGTGTGCTATCTGCTTGAGGTGACGCCGAATTTATTTCCGACTGTTTTCGGTACGCTGCCAAATCTAATAATAATCGTGATTATATGCATAGCGATGTTTGAAAAGGACCTTGCCGGTGCGATTTTTGGACTTGCCGGAGGATTGCTGTTAGACCTCACATCGCTGCAGCTGCCGGGTTTTAACGCTATTATATTGCTGATTATGGGCTGCGCGGCGGGACTAATAGTGAGCAACTTTCTTAAAAATACGCTGTCGTCCGCACTGCTGTTGTGCGGCGGCGCGACATTGATTTATAATATAATATATTGGCTCATCTTTTACGTTTTCAGAGGCGTAGAGCATGCTTTATATTATTTTGCAAGATACATGCTTATAGAAGTTTTATATACATTAGTTTTGCTCATACCGATATATTTAATAATGCGCAGATTTTTGAAAAGCGCGAAAGCATAATATTTATTAAGGGGAGGCTGTACAGATGAAGAAAAAGCCGATTTTTAAAAGGCTTGCCGTTATTTCAGGCATAATGGCTGTAATAATGCTGGTGTATACGGTAAAGTTTGGCTATATGCAGCTTGCTCAGGCTGATTATTACAGAAGCCTTTCTGATACTACATATTCGCAGAAAGTAAGCATTAAAGCGGCGCGGGGAGAAATAGTTGACAGGTACGGCCGACCGCTTGCGCAGAACCGTCAGTCGCAGAACGTGGTGCTTAATGCGATATATCTAAAAAATGCCGATATTAATACAACTCTGCTTACAATTATAAATTTACTTAAATCGAGCGGGCAGTCTTGGAAAGACGAACTGCCGCTTACGACAAATAATCCTGTGGAATATGGCACAAATCTTTCACAAATTTCAGATATGCAGGAGTATCTTGGACTTAACGATTATGCCACTGCTCAGAACTGCTATGACGCTCTTGTCCAGAAGTACGGCCTTGCGAGATATTCTTTTGAAGAGCAGCGCAATATTATGGGCATCAGATATACAATGGATGCGCGTGATTTTTCAATAGCTAATCCATTTACCTTGGCGGAGGATATTTCCGACGCTACGGCGCTTAAGATTAAAGAGCTGAGCATACCTGGCGTTCAGGTGGATATAGTTCCGGTCAGGGAGTATATTGAGATAGACATAGCGCCGCATATAATAGGCACGATAGGCCCGATATATGCCGAGGACGACTGGGACACTTTAAAGCAAAAGGGCTATGCATATGACGACAAAATAGGCAAAAGCGGAATAGAGCAGGCTATGGAGGATTATTTGAGGGGACAACCTGGTATTCAGCGCGTGACGCTTGATAAAAATAATAATGTAGTGTCGGTGGTAACAGAGTCGGAGCCGGTAGCCGGCAACACGGTTATGCTTACGATAGACAGAGATTTGCAGCGTGTTGCGCAGGACGCGCTGGCTAACATGGTTAACTCCTTGGCTGGCAAAGAGGACAGCGATTCGCATGCTGGGGCAGTAGTCGTGTTAGACGTCAACAGCTTTGAGGTGCTGGCAGCTGCAACATATCCTTCATATGACATGAACACTTATAAGACTAATTATTCAGAGCTTTTACAGAATGAATATAACCCGCTTTATAACCGCGCACTGCAGGGAGTGTATCCGCCGGGTTCCACCTTTAAACCGGCGATAGCGCTTGCGGCCTTACAGGAAAATATAATAACAGAGCAGACGATTTTTAACTGTGTCCATACTTTCAGGGCTAATGATATGACTTTTAGCTGCCTTGGATACCATGGAAAAATTAATGTTCTTACTGCGCTTGCGAAATCCTGCAACTATTTTTTCTTTGAACTTGCCGACAGATTAGGCATAAATACTATGAACAAATACTGCCAGCTAATGGGACTGGGGCTTCCTACGGGAATAGAAATTACCGAAAGCTCCGGCATGCTGGCCGGACCGTCTACCCGCAGCAGCTGGAACTACGGCGACACGATACAGGCGGCTATAGGCCAGTCGGACAACGTATTTACTCCAATTCAGATGGCAGCGTATATATCTACAATAGTAAACGGCGGCACAAGATACAGTGCGCATCTTGTTAAAGAGATAAAATCATATGATATGCAAAAAACTGTTAAAGATGATACGCCGACGGTGCTTAATGAAACGGGATTTAGAGACGACGTAATAGCTACTATTAAAAAGGGCATGCTGTCGGTTTCTCTTGAAGGTACGGCACGGTCGATATTCAGCAAGTATCCAATAGAGGTTGGCGCCAAGACGGGTACGGCTGAAATATCAAACGGCCTGGACCATGGTGTGTTTATTGCTTTTGCTCCATATGATGACCCGGAAATAGCCATTGCGGCGGTAATAGAAAACGGCGGACACGGTTCTTCTGTGGCGCCGCTGGTAAAGGAAATACTCGACCAATACTTCTTTGCTGAAAATGAGGTATATAACGACCAGCAGGTTAATACGCTGCTTCCGTAATATCTGGATAACACTTTATTGATGTATTAATAATTTTGCAACAATTGGACTGCTGGTAATGCAAAAACGTCGGATATACTGGGTATTGGCATATGCGTATATCTTTGAAGTCGGTTCGCAGCTGGTAGAAAGAGAAAATAAATATCTTTGAGAGCTTAGAAAGCGTGATTTATTTTCTTTACAGCAAAGGATTTATATGATAAACTAAATTATATATAGCATTATACTTCATCTGATTGTTGTAAGGGAGCTTTTAGGTGGGCAAACTAATATTGCTGACCTCCGGAAAGGGAGGGTCGGGCAAATCGTCAATAACTTGCGGATTGGGAGCCGCACTGTGTCGTCGGGGCAACAAAGTCCTTCTGGTCGACATGGATGAGGGGCTTAGGACGCTTGATTTAATGCTAGGTCTTGCATCACAGACGCTGTTCGATTTAAGCGACGTATATAATTTACGGTGCAGCTTGGCAGCGGCGGTGCAGCCGGCAGGTGAGAACGGCGCATACAGCAATCTTTATTTGCTTCCGGCGCCGCTGAAATCCGGTGATGTGCAGGGCGACGACAGATTAGCTGAATTAAAGCATCATATGGCGCAGGGGTACGATTATGTGCTTATCGACTCGCCGGCGGGACTTGACGCTGGTTTTATGTCGGCTGCAGCCGGTGTAAGGGACGCTTTAATTGTTGTAACTCCTGACCCGGTATGTGTGAGGATAGCCTCTACTGTGCGTGAAACGCTTTTAAAAGCCGGCGCTGAGAATATTAGAATGCTTATTAATAAGTTTTCACGGGACATGCTGTTAAGGCGAACGGTTTTCAATATTGATGAAGTGATTGACGAAACCGGCATACAGCTTATAGGTATTGTGCCGTATGACAAAAATGTTCAGCAAGCGGCATCGCTCGGGACGCCGCTTGAGGGATGTGCGGCGGCGCGGGCGTTTGACCGCATAGCGGCCAGACTTGACGGTGAGCATATTTCCGTAAACGAAAGAGATTTATAAATATTTAATGATGCCGTAAGGCATGGAGGTGTATTATGAATATTGCATTAACAGCACACGATGCGAAAAAGGAACTGCTTGTACAATTCTGCATAGCATACTGCGGGATACTCAGCAGACATTCAATTTGTGCGACAGGCGCAACGGGTAAAATAGTATCAGAAGCCACAGGGCTGGATATTCAAAAATATTTAAGCGGGCCTCAAGGCGGCGACCAGCAGATAGCATCGCGCATAAGCTGTGATGAGATTGATATGCTTATATTTTTCTGTGATCCGAATAAAGGCGAAGTTAAGGATTTAGACATTTTACGTTTGTGCGACGTTCATAATATACCGTACGCCACAAATATAGCGACGGCGGAAATGTTGATACACGGACTTAGCCGAGGCGACCTTGACTGGAGGAATATTGCAAAGCCCTTATAATGCTATAGGGGATGAAATCGGCTTTGACTGCAAAGCTGTTGCAGCGCTTAGCCATAGGGGGACAGGATGTTTTAATGGCTGAAATAAACAGGGCGGTTCGGGGCACTATGGACGTTACCCCGGCCGACAGCTATAAATGGCAGTATATAGAACGTGTAATAGCCGATACTGCAAAGCTTTACGGGTATTCTGAAATAAGAATACCTGTGTTTGAGTACACGGAGGTTTTTCGGCGCTCAGTGGGTGAGACGACGGATGTCGTTCAAAAGGAAATGTACACTTTTGACGACATGGGCGGCCGTTCGATAACACTGCGTCCGGAAGGAACTGCGGGGGTAGTTAGGGCGTTTTTGGAAAACGGTCTGCATAATGAACCGATGCCGCAGAAGCTGTATTATATATTATCCTGCTACAGGTATGAAAAGCCGCAGTCCGGCCGGCTCCGCGAATTTCACCAGTTTGGCTGCGAATGCTTCGGCGCAGCTCTTCCGCGTGCCGATGCAGAGATTATAAAGCTTGTAAATGACGTCATAACGCGCCTTGGCGTTAAGGATTATGTAAGCCTTGAGCTTAATTCTATAGGCTGCAAAAAGTGCCGCACGGATTTTTTAGAAGCGCTGAAGAAGTATTACGAACCGTATAAATCGGAATTGTGCGAAACCTGCCTTGACAGACTTGAGCGCAATCCTATGAGGCTTCTCGACTGCAAATCTCCGGTGTGTTCGGCAATCGCGGCAGGCGCGCCGGATATCACCGACTATTTATGCGAGGAGTGCGCTGAGCACTTTGAGGGCGTTAAATCAGCACTGGACGCATATGGCATAGATTATAAAATAAATCCTAAAATAGTCCGCGGACTGGATTATTACAACCGCACTGTGTTTGAATTTGTAACGGACAAGCTGGGCGCTCAGGCGACGGTGTCAGGCGGCGGAAGATATGACGGACTGGTTGAGCAGATGAACGGTCCCAGCATGCCGGCGCTCGGCTTCGGTATGGGACTGGAGCGCATGATAATGCTCATGGAAAATGTGGGCGCGCCGTTTCCGCAGCGCGACGTCTGCGATATATACATCGGCTCGGCCGGCAGCGGCGCCGAAGCCAAGGCTGCGCAGATAGCGGATTATCTCCGCAGCATCGGGATATATGCAGTGACGGACATTGTCGGGCGCAGCGTTAAAGCGCAGATGAAATACGCCGGACGTCTTGGCGCAAGATATACCGCTATAATCGGCGACAGTGAGCTTGAAAGCGGTTATGTAAATGTAAAGAATATGGAAAGCGGCGAGACGGTGCAGGTAAGTCTTGACGAGAAATCGGTGCTTGCTGCTATTAAGCAATAACAAAGCGGGGAGGTTAGGGGCCGCAGCAGCGGCCCGTTACATATGTCTGAGACAATTAAGGGAATGAAAAGGACGCATTACTGCGGTGAGATAACCGAGTCTGACATTGGCAAAGAGGTGACAGTATTCGGCTGGGTGCAGCGCCAGCGCGATTTGGGCCAGTTAATATTTATAGATTTGCGCGACCGCACCGGCATAGTGCAGCTCAGCTTTGACGACAGCACCGACAGAGATGTGTTTGACAAGGCATGGCATATGCGTTCTGAGTATGTTGCCGCCGCACGCGGCGTTGTTATGAAGCGCGCTTCGGTTAATACGGAAATTCCGACGGGCAGCGTTGAGATAAAGGTAAGCGAGCTGCGTCTTCTTGCTTCATCTGAGACTACGCCGTTTGAGATTGTGAAGGACTCTGACGTTAAGGAGGATTTGCGTCTTAAATACAGATATCTTGATTTGCGCCGGCCGGAGATGCAGGAGGCTATAATATTAAGAAGCAAGATAGTAAAATCAGTGCGCGATTATTTTGACGAAAACGGATTTATTGAGATAGAAACTCCAATACTTATAAAATCCACACCGGAGGGCGCGAGGGACTATTTGGTCCCGTCGCGCGTGCACAACGGAAGCTTTTTTGCATTGCCGCAGTCGCCGCAGCTTTATAAGCAGCTGCTTATGCTGTCCGGCTTTGACAGATATTATCAGGTGGCGCGGTGCTTCAGGGACGAAGACCTGCGCGCCGACCGCCAGCCGGAGTTTACCCAGGTGGATATAGAAATGTCATTTGTCGATGAAAACGACATCATGACGGTAAACGAGGGACTTGTAAAGCTGCTCATGAAGAAATACTGCGATGTGGATGTTAAGCTTCCGCTGCGCAGGATTACATATAAAGAGGCGATGGAAAAGTACGGCTCCGACAAGCCGGATACGCGCTTTGGTCTGGAGCTTATAGACCTTGCAGGAGAACTGCAGGGCTGCGAGTTCAAAGTCTTTTCTTCCGCTCTCGAGGCGGGTGGCAGCGTCAAGACGATAAACGTAAAGGGCGCCGCAGGCACACTCACCCGCAAGGAGATAGACAAGCTTACGGCGTGGGTTAAGGACTATGGCGCAAAAGGTATTGCCTTTACACGCGTGACAGAAGAAGCGCGCTCATCATCTTTTGAAAAATTCCTTACAGAGGAAGAAATGGGACGGATAAATGCCAAAACCGGCTGTGAGACGGGCGACGTTCTGCTTATTATAGCCGATGCTGATGCAAAAGTAGTCAGCGCCTCTCTCGGCGCGCTGAGGTGCGAGATAGCCCGCAAACTTGACCTCATACCGCAGGATACGTTCGATTTGCTTTGGGTGACGGAGTTCCCGCTGTTTGAATATGACAAAGAGACCGACTCATATTCCGCCATGCACCATCCATTCACGGCGCCAATGGAGGAAGATATTCCGCTGCTTGACAGCGATATCGGCAGCGTTCGTGCCCGTGCCTTTGACCTCGTTATAAATGGCAACGAAGCGGGCGGCGGTTCGGTGAGAATAAACGACACCGCGCTTCAGGCAAAGATGTTTGAAAAGCTCGGTTTTACAGAAGAGGATGCAAATGCCCGATTTGGATTTTTGATAGATGCTTTCAAATACGGTGCACCGCCGCACGGCGGTATGGCGTACGGCCTTGATAGGGTCGTTATGATAATGCTGGGCCGAGAATCAATAAGAGACGTTATAGCATTTCCAAAAGTAGCAAGCTCTGCAGAACTTATGAGCGGTGCTCCTGATGTGGTGGATAAGGAGCAGCTTGACGAGCTTGGCATAATGCTTAAGCAGGATTAGTAAACGGCTGTGTAGCGGCAATAAAATAAATTATATTAAAGTAAAAATGACTCCTGCAAATAAAGCAGGAGTCATTTTTACTGGTGGATTTAGGAAAATAAATTTAGCTATTATATTAGTTAAAACAGTTTTAATTTCTGCGTGATAATTAAAATAACGGGAAAATATCGCAAGATAAAACAAAAGGCATTAATTCAGCGTAAATGCGCTTATTAAATCCGAAAATACTTATTATAAAAAATCTTAAGCATCAGCTTCTAAATAAGCTTCAGAATATAGCCCTGATGGCGTTAGCAAAACGATATTATTGTATTCATCGTAGATATCGCTTATATAGTCAATAATATCATTTAGGAAAAGGTCGTTAGCTATATCTGCGTCAATATTAATATAGGCAAAAGCGGGATTTCCGGCAACAGAAGATAGAAATTGATTTAGAGATTCTTTAAATTCTGATATACTTATAGCAGAAATAGAGGAAATTGAGACTGCCAAATCGTTCTGTTGTGTACTTTCTGACGCTGTGCTATCGGATGCGCTTTCCGAAGATACATGCCTCTGCACACTGGAAGAACTTTGACCATTGTCTGAGGCGGCTGTGCCGTCCTGAACGAAATTTGTGCCGGAAGAAGCAGAACTGTCAGATTCTGAGATACATACTTTAGTATCACTTGATGTAAAAAAGCAGTCGGCTTCAAGCCCGCTTATAAAGTCTGAGCACGTTTCACCATTCCCAGATAATGGGAGAATTTTTATTCCGCTTTCAGTTAAAAGCCTATTATTTTCTTCATACAAATCGTCAATATAGTCAGCTTTAAAAACCGACCAGTCAACGCGCCCAATTCCGTCAACTGTCGAAATTATTTCATGTCCGCCCGGCTTGTTCTGGTAATACCAGCTTATTATAGGATGAGCCATTTCAAGCAGTATTGGGTTAACTGAAACACCGAGATTTAATGTAGCAAAATCAGGCGATTGAACTATTTTGCGATAGTTCATAGTGCTTTCAAGCGAAGATGTATTTATAAGGGTCAGAGACAAAAATGCTTTATCTTGCCCGCTGAATGAATTGTTAGGCACTTCCTGCACCATTTGCGTATTAAGCTTTGGAAGGGATGAAAGCATAGTAGAATTTGATAAGCTGTCGGTCGGTACAAGTATAAACCCCTCTGCAGACAGTGAGGAAATCAGCCCTTCATGTGAACTGCTGCCAAAATACAGTCCAAATGTGTCTATAGGGAATGTCTGCGATACTCGTGTTATAATGCTGTTAGCATCCTGCGTTAAATCCACACAAAAGGTTTTTGCGGCATAAAGATAATCTAAAAGACAGGTATCGGTATTTACAGTGGAAAAATAGCCAGGCGTGCACTTGTCGGCAAAATTTTCAAAAGCATAATTTACAGCGTCATCATAAGATACCCACAGATTTCGGACATCTACTGTTTCTTTTCCCTTAAGCACGTCGGCATCAAGTTGCCTTATGGTTTCACCGTCAAGACAGATTCCATTTGAAACAGACGCCATTGTAAAGGCAGTGTTAAATTCATAACCGCTGTCGTCGTATATTATAATTTTTTCTATCAAATCAGTATACTGAAGAAAGAGTTCATTATAACCTATGCTTTTAAAAAATACTCCGTACTCAGAAGCGCAATACTGACGCCATGAATAATCGCTGTCGCCGTCCTCTAAAAAGATTGCGGCATCTTCTTCCCGTGCAACAAGTCCCTGCAGGCAGCGCAGCGCCGTTTTCATACCGTCGTCTAAATCACTAATATCC
This sequence comes from uncultured Oscillospiraceae bacterium, assembly GCA_900554165.1. The sequence goes on from USGR01000014.1 coordinate 9,327, forward strand.
ACCACATAAACAGTGACGGCTTGCTTTGCCTTATATATAAGCTGCTGAAGCGTCATATTACCAATGGTTTGAGGACCTCTTACATGTTTTTCCGTCGCGCCGGAGGATACAGATGATGAAGGCTGGCTTTGCAAAGGGCTATCCGTTCCAAGCTTACACCCACTTAAAGCCACCGAAACAGCCAATACAATGACTATAGCAGTCATAAGCCTGCGTATCATAGCGTTACCTCCAACTCGTCCAAATAAAATTACACACATAATAATATAATACAAAATTATATTGATTTCAACTTAATAATTTGTTAGGGACCGCCGTCATACAGCGTAAGCTTTTTACTTGACAATATTTTTAGCGCAATATATACTTTAATTTGCATAATAATTGTTTGTCAGTAGGCGTAAAGCCGTTTTCCGGCAGACTTAAATTGAAAGGACGAGTGTTATGAGCAAGATACCGTACAGATTTTATCTTGAAGAGAAGGATATGCCGGAGACATGGTATAATGTACGCGCCGATATGAAAGTAAAATGTGCTCCGCTTATAAATCCAGCGACAATGAAGCCGGTGGAGAAAAAGGACCTCACTCCCGTATTCTGCGATGAGCTGGTAGACCAGGAGCTTGATGAAACTAATCGATATATTGAAATACCAGAGCCGGTGCGTGAGTTTTATAAGATATACCGTCCATCTCCGCTTATACGCGCGTATAATCTTGAGAAAGCATTGAATACGCCGGCAAAAATCTATTATAAATTTGAGGGAAACAATACCTCCGGCAGCCATAAGCTCAATTCTGCCGCAGCACAGGCTTATTATGCCAAAAAAGAGGGAATGACGTCGCTTACGACAGAGACGGGAGCCGGACAGTGGGGCACAGCCTTGGCAATGGCCTGTGAATATTTCGGAATAGACCTCACTGTGTATATGGTTAAATCCAGTTTCGAGCAAAAACCGTACCGCAAGGCGGTAATGAACACGTTCGGCGCTGATATAATACCAAGTCCGAGCGATACTACAGAGGTTGGACGCGCCATACTGAAAAATCATCCCGGCACCTCCGGCAGCCTTGGCTGCGCCATATCAGAAGCGGTAGAAAAGGCGGTATCCACCAAAAACTGCCGTTATGTATTAGGCTCGGTGCTAAATCAGGTGCTGCTGCATCAGTCGGTTATAGGACTTGAATCCAAGACGGCAATGGAAAAGCTCGGCGAATATCCGGACATAGTAATAGGCTGCGCGGGCGGCGGCTCTAATTTGGGCGGGCTTATGTCGGCCTTTATGCAGGACAGGCTGCTCGGAAAGAAGCATCCGTATTTTATTGCTGTTGAGCCGGCATCGTGTCCGTCTCTTACCAGGGGCAAATTTGCATATGATTTCTGCGACACTGGCCACATTACTCCGCTTGCCAAAATGTACACATTAGGCAGCGATTTTATACCGTCGCCGAACCACGCTGGCGGACTTCGCTATCATGGAATGTCGCCGGTGCTTTCACAGCTGTATCACGACGGATATATAGATGAGGCTGTTTCAGTAAAGCAGACGGATGTATTTAAGGCGGCGACTTTCTTTGCGAAATATGAGACAATACTTCCCGCGCCGGAATCGTCGCACGCGATATATGCAGCGATAGAGGAAGCAAAGAAATGCAAGGAGTCGGGCGAGGCAAAAACGATACTTTTCGGCCTCACCGGCACAGGGTACTTTGACATGGCGGCGTATATATCATATCAGGAAGGCACAATGAACGATTATATTCCTACGGATGAGGATTTACAAAGAAGCTTTGATATGCTCCCTAAGGTAGACGCTTAAAACAGCTTTAATAAAAAACGCGGTTTCGGCCGCGTTTTTTTACTTTAGACGTATATAAAGATTACTTAGGCTTTAAAGCTTAAGTTCAGTTTATTTTTGAGTAAATATGTTATAATATTAATTGCCTATTAAGCTGTCGAATAAAGCATAGGGATATTAAATGTAGAAAACTAACAAATATTGTATCTAATTCAATGTTAGTTAACAAATAAAATAC
>USGR01000015.1 GCA_900554165.1 uncultured Oscillospiraceae bacterium
GTAGAGGGCCCTATGGTGCAGACGATTTTAGTTTTTTTCATATTTTCAGTTTCCCCAATCTTATCATAATTTTATAATTTAAGTCTACACCAAATACAGCAAAAATCAAGTAAATTTTGTATAAAATTAGTATGTCTATTCAATTCGTCTTAGTATATGAAATGAATTAAAAATTGACCATGAATAAATGTGTATTATTAGAGTATGGCATTAAATATGAACTTAATTTTCATTATTATGAATTCTTAATATTTAACATATAAAAATCTTATAAACGTCTTGACACAAGAACTAAAGTTAGGTAAAAGAATTGAGCATACTTATGTTGCTGGTGTAGCTCAGTTGGTAGAGCACCTGACTCTTAATCAGGGTGTCTAGGGTTCGAGTCCCTAATGGTGTACCACTTTGGGGAGCCGGTCACGTTACTGTGGCTGGCTTTTTTGATTTGCCCAAAATCCGCTAAGCCTGCGCTTTTAGAGGTTTTGCTAAAATATATTTCCTGCTTCATATTTTGAATTGCATACCCTCGACTTTTTATCTGAGTTTAACTAAAACCGGCCGATTTTAACGGCGTAACTGTAAAATAACTGTAAAATAACTGTACAAAAAATTACGAAGTCTTTGATTGTACCAGCGAACTCATTGCCGATAAAACACCGCTTAACTGCTCTAAAGCCTCCGGCGTCAGACTGGACAAAAACTGCATAACCTGCTGCTGATTGTTATCCTGCGCTCTGTCTTGCACAGTGCGCTTCTCATCATGCTGTTTATGATTAGGCTGCACAAGCATCTGATAAGCTTCGTCGAGCTTGTCCTCCTCGCTCTCATCCATAAGCCGGCTGTTTAGAATATGCGTGTATATGCTGAGAGTAGTTTTTACATCTGAATGTCCGAGCATCATGGATATTTTGCCCATGTGGGTCTTCTGTTCGGCCATAATCGTCGCAAAGGTATGCCGTAAAACGTGCGCATGAAAATCAAAGTCGATGTCATATTTCTTTTTAAATCGCTCAAAATATGATGTTATGCCGGAAGTAGTAAGCAGCTGATTGACGGCTTACATTTATGGTGGCATTAATGAATATTGAGATAAAAACGAAGTAAAAAACAAGTATACATTCACAAAGTTCGACATAATAAACTCAAAAGTGACAAAAGGAAAGATATATAATTTCCATGATATGACAGTATATCGCACAAAAAATTATTAATTTGGGGAGGAAAAACAAAAAATGCGGCGAAAAATAATAAGACTGATATCGGCAGTGCTGATAATGACACTGACGATAAACATGGCACAGCTTGAAATTTTCGCGGATACCTTTACGCAAAATAACGTGTATGATTTAAGCGGCGGGTATACTGACGAAGAAATAGCAGCTGAGCTTGCCACACGGCTGCCGGAGGACGGCAAATCGGCGGTGGTCATCGAAGAGCTTGATGAAAAGCGGGACAAATACACCAAATACTTTCTGAATGATGATTTTTCCTTCACAGCAGCGCAGTATAACGAGCCGGTACACTATCAGACGGAAGACGGCAGCTGGGCTGAGATAGACAACAGTCTCGTAAAGGCGGAAAACGAGGATGGCGAGACGGTATACGAGAACAAAGCGTCGGACATAAGGGTGCAGTTCGGCGAAGACAGCCATGCGGAAAAATTGGTCAGCATAGACAACGGCGATTTTGAGATATCATGGGGTATAAACAACAAAAAGTCCAGTGGGCTGAGGCTGTTTAGCGCATCTGATGAAATAAGGAAGAGCGGCTTTAAGGTAGCCGAGCTTGAGAACAATGTAGCGACAACAGAAAAGACGCTGACGGAAGCGCAGGCCTTCAGGGCGCAGGCGGCAGAAGAAGATATAGAGGAATACAACAGCGACCGCATGACGGTGGAAAACGCGGCATCGGCCGGTGAATATGAAAACATACTGCCGGATGTTGATTTAAAATATGAGCTCAAGGGCGAGACGGTCAAGGAAAATATTGTATTAAACAGCGTGGGTGCAGCAGATACGGATATATCTTTCAGGATAAATCACACAGGTCTTGACATGCAGGCGAGTGCCGACGGCAGCATAACGCTGATAAGCAGGGAGAGCGGCGAGGAAGTATACCGGCTGGACGCGCCGTTTATGTACGACGCTGCGGGCGAGACGAGCAGCGCTGTAGAGATGCAGATAACGGCGGTATCGTCTGATGAGAGCATACTTACGGTTGTGGCGGATAAGACATGGCTCAAAGATGCATCAAGGGTATACCCTGTCGTTATTGACCCCATTACCCAGACAGCACAGAACATAAAAGAGATATGGGACATAAATATAAGAGAAAACCGCAGTGAGGCATATGACAAATCCAGCAGGAATTTATGGGTAGGCCGAGCATCAAACGGCGACGAATTCCGCTCCTTTGTGCGCTTTACCGAGCTTCCGGATATAGAGCAAGGCTCACAGGTAGTAGGAGCATCGCTGTACATATGCAGCTATGGTGACCCATATGAAACGTCCGACAATAAAATTTTCTCAGCGCATAAGGTAACGGAAAACTGGGCGCAAGACGGCATGCTGTGGAGCACACAGCCGGCGTTTGAAGAGAATGCGCTTGACTATACAACATATCACAAGCAGCCTAACGCTGGGCAAACGCTGTGGTATGCACTGGATGTAACAGAAGCAGCGCAGGCATGGTACCGCGGTACATCTCCAAACTATGGGCTTGCCTTAAAGGCATATAACCCAGGCAATAATGAAATAATGGTATTTGCATCCTCCGACGTGACAAATGAGGAAGCAGGCGCCAGGCCGACATTAATGATATATTACCGCAATCATACCGGCCTTGAGGATTACTGGACATATCACAGCCATTCGGCCGGAAACAGCGGTAACGGCTATGTAAACGATTTTACGGGCAATTTGGTTTTCCAGACAAGAGGAATAAGCATAGGCGACGCAGTAATGCCTTTCAGTCTGTATCTTACCTACAACAGCAGCGATGCCAATACTCCTGCAACGACGCACTCAACACAGCGCAATCGCTTTGGCTACGGATTTAGGCTAAACGTCGTGCAGCGTGTAGATGCCACTGGAATATCCGATTATCCATATTCATATACCGACGGCGACGGCACAAAGCACTACTTCGGCACCGATATGAAGGACGAGGATGGTCTGGGCCTTACATTAACGGTTGAGCCGGACAATAAGTATAAGATAGTCAACAAGGAAGAAACCTCTAAAATGAACTTTGATGAGCAGGGGTATCTTCGCAAAATAACTGACAACAACGGCAACTGGATAAGCTTTAACTATGGCCCGGAAAATGGGGACCATATACTGAGAGACATAACCACAAATACAGGTGCAGTTGCAATTTTGCAATATGACAACGGCGGCAATGGCAAGCTGATATCAATGAACGATTACTACGGCCGTACAATGACTTTTCAGTATGAACAGGTGAATTTTCTTACCAATATAACCTATCCTGACGGGACAACCACGCGGTTCGATTATGACGGACAAGGTATGCTTCAGTCTGTCAAAAACAATGATAATTCCGGCATATATTACGTCATGTCCGGCGACCGCAAAGTGCTCGACGTGCATGAAAGAGAGTCAAACTGGGCGTCGGCACGGCGGCTGTATAAGGCGGACTACTATTTAAATGAAACAGTGTTTACCGACGCGATAAACAGGAGGACGACATATCAGTTTAATTCGGTAGGTCTGACAACGGGTGTATTTGACGATAAGGGAAATGTATCTAGTGCTGATTATTCAGATGAAAGAGAATCACAAAATAAGCTTACTGCATCTGCCGGCAGCGCGGGAGCAGCAGTAAACTATATAAAGAACGGCGATTTCAGCAGGAATGGGAAAGAAGCATGGACAGATGTCGGTACATCCGAAATAGTAAGCGGCGGACTGGTAAGCGGAAATGCTGCTAAATTCTATAGTGCAACGACAGCAACAAACGAACTCAATCAAAAACTGCAAATAGTAGATGCACTCCTCGCAGGAGAATATACAATGTCTGCATATGTCAGAACCAACAATGTATCCGGCACAGGTGTACGTTTAAAAGCCGGAATATATTACATGGGAAATAATACAACAAGATACGTATATTCTGATGCCATAACGGGCACAACCAATTCCGATGTCGATAATGGATATCAAAGGCTGACATTTACTTTTGAAGTAGGTAACGCAGAATATGTCGACAGCGTAGGCATAGGCCTCTATGATGCGACCGGCACAGCGGAAGTATGCAATGTTCAGCTTGAAAAAGGAAATACAGCGAATCCATATAATATCATAATGAATGGCGGATTTGAAATACCATCAAGTTTGATTGGTCCTATGCGTGTGCCATACGGATGGAATGATCCCGGCGAGGGCTATGGCGATGATGAACTTGCCCATACTGTTGGATATGGAGACATACGAATTGCCTTTAACGGCGACCCGACGAAATCAAAGTCAATAATGTGCGGTGTGCCGGTAAGCGGCAGTGAGGGCGATATATATCACCTCAGCGGCTGGATAAACGGCAACGCCATAGTTGAAGGAAGCAGAGATGTAAGAATTTCCGCAGCCATACTTTATACCAACGGCACGACGCGCTGGGTGGATGCCAAAGCTAATCCTTATGTCAGCGGCGACCAGTTCGTCAGCGCTATTGTTAACACTGACGACAACGACCCGACCACTAACCTGAGCTATCATGCGATACACATTTATCTCTGGTCTGCAAACCAGATAAACGACATAATGTTTGACGACATATCACTGGTTCGCGACTTTGGGGGAAGCTATACCTACGACGATGATGGCAACCAGGTAAGCACGGTTGATAAGGCGGAGCAGGAAAGCTCCTTTGCCTATGATGACAACAACACCATATCGAAAATACTAAACCCCGACGGCACATCATATGAATATGCCAAGGATGACAAAAAGAACGTTGTGACGGCTTTCAGCTCCGACGGCCTATCGATGGACCTCACCTACGACGGCTTCGGCAACGCCACTTCGTCCAAGACGCAGGGCATATCGTACGTTGGCGCCGTAATACCCGGTAAGAGATATTATATAAGGAACAAGTACAGTGGCAAATGCCTCGATTTAAACGGCGACCGGCTGGTACAAAACTCCTATGGAGCTGGATATGCCCCTCAGCAATGGGAGGTAGTGGACGCCGGTAATGGCTATTACGCATTAAAGAGCGTATACAACGGCAAAGCGATAGATGTGCCGGCGGCGACAAATCAGCCTACACAGCTGCATGTGTTTGATTACAACAATTCGAGTGCGCAGCGGTTCAAGCTTGAGGTGGATAGATACGGCTGGTACCGCATAAGCCCTGAGTGCGCACCAAATATGAGCATAACAAACTTTGGCACGTCTACCGCCGGCGACAACACCATGTGGACGATAGTGTACGCTACGGCACAGGACCAGGAATGGGCATTTGAGCCGGTGGATGCTCCCACTGGGGAAACCCCAGAGGCGGACGGCGTGTATCTCATTCGCTCGCTGGCCTCTAACAAGGTGTTGGATGTGAACAACTATGGCACTGAAAACAATACACCCATAGTACAGCAGTTCCACCATACAAACAAAAATCAGCAGTTTATGCTGAGGGATGCCGGGGACGGATATTTCAAAATTTCCCCAATGAATGCTCCCGACAAGATGCTTGATTTCTACGGCCCAAGCAGCTATGATGCCAATCTGCACGCGCTCGTCATAAACAGCGACAGCGGCGCAGATACTCAGAAATGGAAGTTTGAGAGCGCAGGCAACGGATATTACAAGATAAAGAACAAGGCGTTCGGTACCTGCATAGACCTTCCGCACGGGCAGGTGGAGACCGGCGTAACGCCGATAGAATATCCAGACTCCGGCACCGACCAGCAGAAATGGCGGCTGGAAAAGGTAAGCGGCGATATATCGAGCAGCGCAAACTACGACAGCACAACCGGCAAGCTGCTTTCCGTTACCGACTCGCGCGGGAATACTACGCAGTATGATTATCAGTCCTACCGCGGCACACTTAACAGCACAACCGCACCGGACGGCACTGTAACAAGCTATACATATAACGATTACAACGACAATCTCACATCCGTAACCTCCGGCAACACCACTGTGAACTATGCATACGACAATTCCAACCGTCTTACGACGATAACTCACAACGGCTTCAGCTACGGCTTTGAATACAACAGCTGGGGCGATGTAATTAAAACAAAGGCCGGCGTCAATACGCTGTCTGAAAACGATTATGACATAGGCCGCGACCTGCTGAGGCACGTTTATTACGGCAACGGCGGCAGTGTGGAGTATATTTACGACAGCTACTATGACCGCGTAGTTGAAAAGAAGCTTGACGGCGCTACTAAATTCAAGTATTATTATGATAACAGAGGTAATCTCGCGCGGTTGACAGATACTCAGGCAGGGATAACTAAGGAATATGCTTATGATCTCATAGGCCGCATTTCCGGCATGACAACAAGCAACGGCCTGCGTGCCGACATAAAGTACGACAGCAAAAACCGCGTGTCAGACCAGATATATACTTTAAACGGTGAAGTAATACGCAAAACAAACTACATGTACGGCGGCGACGGCGATATATACGGCAACAAAATAGGACTCCTCTCCTGCATAAACGATACGGGCGGAAGAATAAACTATGCTTATGATGACCTTTCTCGTTTAATCGGCCGTGAAATAACAATGGCCAACCGTCCCATAATGATAACCTACGGCTATGAGGACAACGCCGAAACCGGACGTGCAACAACACTTCTCAATCGCATAGATTACGGCGACTTAGGCGCTGATTATCGCTGCACCTACAATAGCATGGGCAATATCACGCATATATATGAAGACGGCGAGCTCATGCTAAGCTATGAATATGATGCTCTCGGCCAGCTGACAAGAGAGAATAATAAGTACTTAAACAAAACATTCATCTATACATACAGCAGCGGCGGAAACATAGCCGAGGTTGCAGCATATAATTATTCTACAGATGAAACAAATCTGACAGGAGCAGAAATAGTATCCGCATATGTGTATGGCGACAGCGGATGGAAAGATAAGCTTACGCAGTACAAGGGGCAGACGATAACCTACGACGAGATAGGCAATCCCTTGCAGTACATAGGCGGATTAACGTTTGAGTGGGAAGCCGGACGGCAGCTGTCGTCAATAAGCAAGGACGGCGCTTCCCTTGCGCAGTACAGTTATGATGAAAGCGGCATACGACAGAGCAAAGCAGTAAACGGAGCGGAAATAGAATATTACTATGATGGAAGCACGCTGATAGCGCAGAGAGGGTCAGGACAGAATATAGACTTTTTCTACGACGAGAGCGGCAGTGCGTATGCGATAAAATGGGATGGCAGCAAATATTACTTTGTAAAGAACCTGCAGGGCGACGTACTTCATATACTGGACAACATGGGCAACGTTGTAGTAAGCTATGTATATGACGCATGGGGCAAGGTATATTCTGTTACCGGTTCAATGGCTGATACACTTGGTACAATTAACCCTATACGATACAGAAGTTACTACTATGACAATGAGACGGGGTTCTATTATCTCAACTCAAGGTATTATGACCCACAGACCTGTAGGTTTATTAATGCGGATGAAATAGTTGCTGGAGTTGGAAGGGAACTAAATGGATATAATCTGTTCTCATATTGCATGAATAACCCTGTCAATATGACAGATGACTCTGGCAACTGGCCGAAATGGATAGAAAATGCAGCAAATTGGGTGAACGAAAAAATAGTCAAGCCCGTTAAAAACTTCTTTAATGGTGTATCCGAAGATATCAAAAATTTTGATAAAAAAAATGAAAGTGAACAAAAAGTTTTTGATTCAAACTATTTTTCTGGCTATAAAGGTTCATTAGTAGTTAAAACTCCTTTCGATGCGTCATTCTCTTTTGGAATTATTGGATTAAGTAAAGATCAGCAAAATTCAAATACATTAAATCATGAGTATGGGCATACTGTCCAAATGAATAATAAGGGGCTAGTAAAATACACCAAAGAGGTAGCAATTCCTTCTATTACTATTAATGTATTAGATAGAATGGATAAATTACCTTATGATTATTATGGGGCACCATGGGAAGCAGAAGCTGATATGCTAGGTGGTGTGGACAGGAAATATAATAATGAACCTTGGCCAGAAGGTGCATATACTTCATATTTAGATCTTATAAAGTTGTTTTGGGAATAGAGCAGGTGGTTGAATGTGAAAAAATTTTTTATTTCTGTTTTGATATGCCTTTTTCTTAGCTCATGTACTCATCAAACAACATATAAGTTATTAAATGATGAGAGTGAGATATCTAACATTTCAATTATAAACATATCTTTTAATGAGAATGGAGAAATCATACAAACAGAATTGCAACCAATTAAAAATATTGAATCTTTTTTAAACGCGTTTAAAAAGCTAGATTGCCATATATATTATGGAGATCCGGCTGGCATAACTGAAGAGGGTCAGGAGGCTTGTGTAATAAAAATTTTATACAATAATAGCGAATATGAATTAATAAATTGGAATGGTCAGGCTGAATATACATGTGAAAAAGGTTTTAACTTTTATGCTGGATATAGTGTCTTTGATAAAGAGGAGTTTAATTTATTTATTAATTCATTTTTAGAATAAGCCTTTTATTATGTCTCTCTCCTCCACCCCGGCTAATGTATAGCCGGGGTGGAGGCATAAGCAATCTTAAATCGATGGTGAATATATATCACTTGGACAAGTAGACTATGCTGTGATAAGCTGTATATAATGCATGGGGCAAGATAATAAGCATTACAGACGGCAGCGGTGTGGATGTATCATCAAATGCAAGTCATGTTGGTAATATTAATCCTCTGCGCTATCGTGGCTATTACTACGACACTGAGACTGGCCTCTATTATCTCAATTCACGTTACTATGACCCCGAGACCTGTAGGTTTATTAATGCCGATGGGCTGATTGATAACAGGGAAATAGGATATCAAAATATGTTCGCATACTGCGGAAATAACCCTGTAGCCAATGTAGATGAAAGCGGACAGGCTCCTTTTAAAGTTTCACGTTATCTATTTTGTCATTTTTTAGTAGGTGCTTCAACTAGGCTGATGTTGAATTCAGCGTCTTTAGTATCGAAATCATTAAAAAAGTCTAAAACTATGAAAGGAAAAATAGAAGAAGAAATTGATAAATATGAACGAGGAGAGGAATATGGTTCAGGCAGTGTTACATTTACATCAAGCGAACCAGATTTGTGGCTTAGTGTACGAAATGCCGACTATGTCATGAAAATTGAAAAGGAAACAAAAGAAACAGGCTGGTGGATTTTTAAAAAAATAAAGACGAGATACATTGTTAATGTTACGGTCTGTGATATATATGATTTTAATACGGGTAACGAACAAGGAGATGGTATAGGAAGCTGGCTAAATAATATTGGATATTGGATTCAGGAACATAATATAGGTGATGCATATTATTGGGAGGCAAATTATGTATATAAGACACAATGGGAGTAAGATAATAGCTGTTTTATTAAATATATTTATTCTAATTTTATTTCCCATTGTCATAACAGCCTGCTCATCTGAAAAATTTACGATGACCGGTGACTGGAAATATGATAAATTGCCTAATAATTACGAGGTGTGGAGAATAAATAGTGCATCTATAGTTATAGGTAAAAAAGACGGAGAGAGTTCTATTAAACATATTTTGCAAGAATATGTATTAGAGTTTTGCTATAATAACACATTTATTGGCGTAAAAACGTTGACATATAATGAAAAACTATATTCTGCTTCCGAAATAAACTCTAATATAAAATATTATCTAATAAACACCGAAACTGATATTTTATATGGTCCATACAACAAAAATGGATATGAAGAACAATGCAATGCTATTAATGCTGTAGATTTATGCGGATGGATAAAAACAACTCCAAAGCCAGAAGGGGCAAAATATTAGTTTATAAAATTTTATTCAAAAAAGCGTAAAAAGATAGCAGCTTGCCCATAAAATCCATTAATCTCATATGGGGCAAGCTGCTGTCAGTGACCGACGGCAGCGGCGTGGATGTATCATCAAATACAAGTCATGTTGGTAATATCAATCCACTCAGATACAGAGGATATTATTACGACACGGAAACGGGCCTCTACTATCTCAACTCACGCTACTACGACCCTGATGTTAAGCGGTTTATTAATGCGGACGGATATGTTTCAACTGGGCAAGGCGTGTTAGGTACAAATATGTTTGCTTACTGCGGCAATAATCCCATTAATATGACAGACAGTATGGGTAATTGGCCTAAGTGGATAAAAAACACAGTCAATAGTATAGGTAATTTCTTCAGCGGCCTATGGAACTCAGTAAAAAATTGGTGGAACGGAACAGGGTCAAGAGGTTCCGAAGGGGTAACGCATGAGGTGTCATATCCGTATAAAGAGCCTGAGACATCAACAGGTTCTCAGCAAGCAGATGGATATAGCACTAATATACCGAGTTGGAAGCCGTCATCGCCAAGCAATAATACGGCACATAGAACTACTCCACCAACCAGAGGGCCTATAGACCCCAAGGGAAATGTGCTGGCAAAGTCGGCAGAAGTAACTGTACATAAGCTTATTGAAGTATCTGAGCCGGTCATGGATTTCGTTATTGATAGATTTTCTACTCCTGAAAAAGCTTCAAATACTTTGGAGGGCATAGGAATACTATTTAGTGCTGCAGGTATTATCGCTATCCCTTGTCCGCCATTAGCAGGAGTTTTCTCGGCCTTTGGAGTTGCTTTTAGTGGAGCTGCGTGGATTATAGAGGTAATGAATGAAGAATGAGTAAGAGAAAATTTTCATTATTAGTGGGTTTACTATCATTAATTTCTATATTATTATGTATAGTATCGAATATTATTGATATAAATCCGAAAATAGGGCTAAGTATAACTATTGCTATTTTTGTAGCAGATATAATTTTAATTGTTATTTATTTTAGAAAATCCAAATAATA
>USGR01000016.1 GCA_900554165.1 uncultured Oscillospiraceae bacterium
CTGCCATTCAGCCACGGGACGGCCGTAGATGGCGTAGCCGTTGCTCCACATCTCCGGAAACAGCGCGATGTCCGCGCCGAGCGCGCGGTTCAAAATGACGATCGCTTCCGAGCGCTTGACCGCATTGTCCGGCAGCATCTTGCCGTCAATGCCGTTGAGCAGGCCGAGCGCGACCGCGCGGCCCAGCGCATCCGCCGCCCAGTGGCCCTCGATATCCGGAAAGGCCGGCACGACAGGCTGCTCCGGCTCGCCGGGCTGCGTCTCCGTGCTGGTCAGCGTCAGCTCGACAGGCAGGGTGCGCGCCGCGATGCGCGCGATATACAGCCGGGCCTCGTCCTCGGTAAAGCTGCCGGTCAGGGTGCAGCCGCCGTTCTCGCCCGCGCTCTCCGCCGTGGCCTGCGCGATTTCCGCGCCGTCCATCGTGACGGTGAGCGTCGAGGCCGCGTCGAGCGCCTCTGCAAAGGTCTCCTCGCCCTCGTCGGTGAAATTGACCTGTATGTACGGGGTTTCGTCATCGGCAAAGCCGAGCGAGCTTTCCGACACGTTTTCGCGGGTCAGCCAGACCTTGCCGTCCGCGTCCGTGAACGCCAGCTCGTTCCGCCATGCGAGGAACTCCGCCACACTATCGGTTTCCGTGTCCGTAGGCAGGGTGACGACGACCGTCTGCCGGTCCTCCGGGAAGGCGATCTCCGCCCCGGCAATGTTCAGCTGCTCCAGACGGTGCTCGAGCACGACACGCACCTGTTCGACCACAGCATCGTGCATCTGGTCGGTGTCATATTCGTCCGGCAGGATGACGGCATAGGTCAGCACGGTGCTGCCGGACTGCCCCTCTGCTTCTGCCGCACTGCCGCCCGCGGCGAATGCCGTCGTCAGCAGCATCATAACGGCCAGCAGACCGCTTATCACACGTTTTTTCAAGGAATATTCCCCCTTGCTACATCATTATTTTCATTGTACGTTTGCCGGGTAGGCTTGTCAAGCGCAAGCATGGTTTCAGTTTCGATACAAAATCCTTTGTCCGGCCATTTCCCGTACCATTCCGAACTGACGGGCCGCCGTCCGGTTTTGTTCCCGCCGGCAGAGGTTTACAAGCGCTTTGCCGCGTGCTATACTATTATAGGCTATTTATAGCCGCATTGAATTGGTATATTTTTCAGAGGAGGAAACCATACATGCTTTGCAAGAACTGCGGCAAGGAGCTGCCCATTGCGGGCAAATTCTGCCCATTCTGCGGCGCGCCCGTCGAGCAGACCGGCGTCAACGACGAGACCGCCGTTTTCACCTCGCTGCCCGAGGACCTCGAAGGCCCGATCGATCTGTCGGCGTTTGACGCCGCGATGAAGGAGGGCCATCCTTCCGCCGGCGCGGCGGAGGACGGCATCACGGCCGGCGATCCGCTCGCTGCGACCGACACGCGCATCCCTGCATCCGACGAGCTGCCGCCCATCGACGTGCCGCCGGTGCGCCGTGCAGCCGGCACGCCCGAGGCCCCGCGCACGACCTATTTCGGCGAACCCGATCCGGACGACAGACCCTACCGAAAGCCCTCCAAGGGCAAAAAGGGCGCGGTCATCGCGGTCGTGGTCATCATCATTATCGCGCTCATCGCGGGCGGCGTGTGGTTCTTCCTGTCCCGCAGCCAGCCGGATGAGAACCTCACCCTTGCCGAGCAGTACATGAACCGCGGCGACTTTGACAAGGCGCTCGAATACTACCTCGCGGCGCAGGCCGAGGCCAGCGACCCGTCCTCGCTGGATGCGACCATCCAGCTGATCCGCGACTATCAGGCCGCGCAGGACTATGTGGACAACGGCCAGTACACCGAGGCAGTCGCGGCGCTCAAGCAGCTGCAGAACCGCGTGACCGACCCGTCCTCCGCGCTCTATGCCGCGGTTGAGGACCTGCTCAGCCAGGCGCAGTCCGCCCAGTCGGACAGCGAGTTTGCCGCGGACTTCGAGCGCGCGCAGGAATACCTCGCAAACAGCCAGTATGACCAGTGCGCGGCCATGCTCGACACGCTCGACGCGGACGACACCCTGACCGACGACCAGAAGCAGCAGGTCGCCGACCTGCGCGAGGAACTGACCAAGGCGCAGGAATCCGCGCAGCGCCAGGAGGAGAACCAGCAGCAGCAGTCCGAGCAGAAGCAGTCGTTCTCGGAGCGTATTGACTCGCTCGAGCAGACCGACCTGGAAATCGCGTCCGCCGCCACCGCGGAGGATGAGCTCGCGCTGACCGCAAGCTCGTTTGAGCAGTGGGACGCGCTGCTGATGGAGATGTACGATTACTTGTCCACCATCCTGAACGCCGACCAGTACGCCGCTGAGGAAGCGAGCTTCCAGCAGTGGGTCGAGGAGCGCGACTCCGGCGCGGCGAACGCCGCCAGCGCGGTCGAGGATGAGACCGAGGCGCAGCTTGCCTCCTACAGCTTCCGCCAGAGCTATACCAAGGCAAGATGCTATAAGCTGCTGGATATGATGTGATCCAAATACGGGACGAACGGGACGGGCCGCCAGGCCTGTCCCGTTTTTTCTGCCCGCATCCGCTGCATCGGCTTGCGAAATTTCCGGTTTTTCTTTTATTTGCCTCTTGACAAATTTTCGGTTTGCGCGCTATAATGGTTAGGCTAACTGCAATAGATGTACCAGCAAATTTGTACATTCCTCAATAGCTCAGTTGGTAGAGCATGCGGCTGTTAACCGCAGGGTCGTTGGTTCGAGTCCAACTTGAGGAGCCAGAGACAGAAGAGAGTAGAATCATCTACTCTCTTTTTTCTTTTATGAATTTATATTTTAGAGTTCGATGTGTTGTTTTTATGTTCAACCTCGTACAATTTATTTGCATTCTTCCTCGTGCTATTTAGCTTTTTACTCTGGATAGTTTAATATGAAAAGGAAGGTCAGTATCTCTTTTCTTGACCGTCCCTTTTTATACTAAACTATTTATTTGAGCTTTCTTATTTTATGGTCGAATTCCACCACCACCATCTACATGTATGGTGTGACCAGTAATGTATGACGCATCTTCTGAGGCAAGGAATAGGCAAGTACGTCCAATATCTTTTTCAGGATCGCCATAACGTCCTAGTGCAATGTTCTTTAAATTCGCTTTAGCCATTTCTGGTTCTGCTTCAGTCCATTGTGCCAATCGTTCTGTCATAGCCAATGGACATACAATGTTAACTGTGATTCCGAACTCGCCCCATTCGCGTGCTGCTACGCGTGACATACCCCGAATTCCTTCTTTTGCAGCTGCATAAGAAGTCTGTCCAATATTTCCATATACGCCTGCCGATGAAGCAAAATTAATGACTCGAGGTTGTTTACTTTGTTTTAAATATGGAAAACATTCTTTCATATAGTAGAATGCTGCATATAGACCGGAGTGAATTGCTAAATTAAAGTCTTCTACTGAATGGTCAGCAAATAAAACACCAGATTTAGAGGCTTGGGCATTATTGATTAAAACATCTATGCCTCCGAATGTGTCAACCGTATTTTTAACAGCACTTTGTACCTGTGCATAATTTCCGCCATCTGCGTGCAGCGCTAATACTTTTACACCGTATTCTTCTTCTAATGTTCTTTTTGCATCATCTAATTCTTCCTGTACAATACTGGTTATAACAAGGTTTGCACCTTCTTTTGCAAAAGCTGTTGCAATGCCATATCCAATGCCACGGGCACCACCTGTAATAATAATCGTTTTATTAGTAAATTGTCCCATAATATCTTCTCCTTTTGATTTGTTGAGGAACAGTATATCATGCTTGATGCCCCAAAAGCTATTGACTTTTACAACAAAAATATACATAAATTTAATAGATTTTATCATTTTTATGTGAAAATTGATAAAAAATAATCAAACTTAGTTAAAAATACTTCAATCAAGGGTGTTATTTTATATTTTAAAGGCATGATACTTTTATGAAATAATAATTGGGTGATAATTGTGGCAATTTTTATAGGAAGCATTATTCTGCTTATTTTATTATGTAGTGTGGTAGTTTCTGCAAAAGCAATTTCTAAAAGAAACCGGGATGATCAATCTGATGCAGTATATCGTGATAACTATCGTTATCGCAATCAATACAGAGAGGATTCAGACGATTCGATTTCAATAGAATCATCTGAGTCAGAAGAATCTACTACAGAATCTGTAAAAATCAATATGGAGGAGGAGTCTGAGGATTATTTTAGTGCAGAATCTACAACTGTAATTGCTCCGGGCGAAGATATTAAAAAATAAAAAAGAAAACGTCCAAAAATTTTGTTTTGGACGTTTTCTGTTAGCTTAAAATTTTGATTGAGAAGAATGGGAGGTAGAAAAGATAGTTGCGGTCTATCTTTAACTACAATGTTATTATAGAATGATATTATGACGAAGTTATGAATAGTTTTATATTCATTTGTAAACATTCTACGAAAATTTAGAAAAAGAAAAACCGAATCATATAGGTTCGGTTTCTTTTGGTTAGCTTGAAAGGTTATTTGATTGAGGAGTGTAGAATGTACGAAAAGAATGGTTGCGGCTTCCTTTCCTCTGTACACTTATATTATAACGAAAAAAAGAGATGAATTGTTACAGCTCTGTGAATAGAGTAAAGTAATTTTGTAAATAAATTCCCTAAATATCAAACATTTGTTTGTTTTTTTGATGTATATGTGGTATGATTACATTATCCGAAATCAGGAGGAAAGTTTAGATGAAGCCATTGACAAAAAGCCAACAGCGAATATTTGATTTTTTAAAAGACCGTTCTCAATATGGAATTCCTCCATCCGTACGAGAAATTTGTGCTGCTACAGGGTTAAAGTCTACTTCCACTGTACATGCCCATTTAAAAGCGTTAGAAAATTTGGGTTACATCTCGCGTGATGCAGGACTAAATAGAGCCATTCATATTGAGGGGTGTGAGCAAACAGCACAAGTGCCTATTTTAGGCAAGGTTACAGCAGGACTTCCAATTTTGGCAGTAGAAGAGGTACAAGGTTACTTACCAATTACTGCTAGTCAACAGAGAGGCCGAGAGCTATTTGCATTAACTGTACAAGGTGAAAGTATGAAAAATGCTGGTATCTTAGACGGTGACTATGTTGTAGTAGAACGGACTCCTACTGCGCGTGATGGAGATATTGTTGTTGCTTTAATTGAAGATGAAGCAACGGTAAAACGTTTATACAGAGAAACAGATTGCGTTAGATTACAGCCGGAAAATGATGCGTTTGAGCCAATTTATGCCAAAGAGGTTCTTATTTTGGGAAAAGTAGTTTCTGTAGTGCGTTACTATTAAAAATAGGTTGTAATAAAAAATCACGTAGTCTGGGATTCTTATTGGCGTTGTATTCTGCATATAAATATGATAAAATCGAAAAAACAGTTATTTACGGAGGATTTATCGTATGATAGGAATTATCGGTGCTATGGATATGGAAGTGAATGGTTTGAAAGAGCGTATGCTGAATACACAAGTAGAAACCATTGGAACAATTGATTTTTATAAAGGAACGATTCAGGGAGTTCCTTGTGTAGTAGCACGCAGTGGAGTAGGAAAGGTAAATGCGGCAATATGTGCGCAAATTATGGCTTTAGTGTATCATCCAAAGGCAATTATCAATACTGGAGTTGCAGGTGGCATAGGAAAAGGTGTAGCAGTAGGTGATGTAGTGGTTTCCAGAGGTTTGGTACAACATGATATGGATACCAGTGCAGTAGGAGATCCTAAAGGCTTTGTTTCCGGAATTAATTTAATTACAATTCCTGCGACAGAGAAATTGGTAAATTTGGTAGTAGAAAAAGCCAAACATATGTATCAAGGGGCAGTACATATTGGGATTATTGCTACAGGAGATCAGTTTATTAGTCAATCTGATAAATTAAAAGAAATTTCCAATCAGTTTCAGGCCATTGCATGTGAAATGGAAGGCGGAAGTATTGCTCAAGTTTGTTATATGAATGATATTGATTTTGTTGTGATTCGTGCCATTTCCGATAATGCAGATGAAGTTGCCAATATATCCTTTGAACAGTTTGCCGCTATGGCAGCAGAAAAATCCATTCAATTATTATGTGAAATTCTCCCTGTATTAGTATAAAATATAGCCCCAAAAAGCGCATTCCTTGTAGCAGTGGAATGCGCTTTTTTGCGTAATAATGTATACAAAATTGGGGAATATATCTATGCAGCTTACATATATGAATGTATTTTTATAAATATTTAACAATTTTGTAGCTTGTTAAGAATTGTGTTTTATGGTATAATTGAGGACATATTAACGCAGATAAAATAGTAAAATTTTTTATATATTATTCCATAAAAAATTGAAAAGAGAGGTACTTTTATTAGAAACAAGATTATACTTAGGAAGAGGTAGAAATTATGGATTATCAATACTCAGAGATTACCCCTGAAGTAATAGAATTAGCAAAATTATGTACACAAAAAGGTGGTATTGACCCAAGTTTATATGCAAAATATGAGGTAAAACGCGGCCTTAGAGACATAAACGGTAAAGGTGTCCTAGCGGGTCTCACCGAAATATCTGAAGTACATGCAAATGATATTGTCAATGGTGAATCCGTACCATGTGAAGGCAAATTATATTACAGGGGAATCAATGTTGAAGATATTGTTGCGGGTTTTATGCGTGATGAGCGATTTGGCTTTGAAGAAACTGTTTACTTATTATTATTTGGAAATTTGCCAAACGAAAAACAATTGAATGATTTTCGTGGTTTATTAGCAAAGTATAGAACGTTGCCCACCACATTTGTGCGCGATATTATTATGAAAGCACCAAGTTCCGATATGATGAATGCTTTGGCAAGAAGTGTGCTTACTTTATATGCATATGATGATTTGCCAAATGATACATCTATTCCTAATGTATTGGCACAATGTATGCAGTTAATTGCATTGTTTCCTGTATTGGCAGTGTATGGTTATAACTGTTATCGTCATTATCATGGAGGTCAGAGTCTGATTATTCATGCTCCGCAGCCACATCTGTCTACAGCAGAAAATATTTTACATCTGCTAAGACCAGATAGCAAATATACCCAAATGGAGGCTCGCGTATTAGATCTTGCTCTTGTTCTCCATGCAGAGCATGGAGGAGGAAATAACTCTACTTTTACTACGCATGTGGTATCTTCTTCCGGAACGGATACATATTCGGCAATTGCAGCGGCTTTAGGCTCTTTAAAAGGACCAAAACATGGTGGTGCTAATATTAAAGTGACGCAGATGTTTGAGGATATGAAACAAACAGTAAAGGACTGGAGCGATGAAGAAGAAGTAAAAAATTATCTGGTTTCTTTGCTGCGTAAGCAAGGATTTGATAAAACAGGACTTATATACGGTATGGGACATGCAGTATATTCTTTGTCTGATCCGAGAGCAAAATTATTAGGCCAATTTGTAAAAGGATTGTCTGAAGAAAAAGGTCGTCAAAAGGAATATGAATTATATAGTATGGTAGAACGATTAGCACCGGAGGTAATTGCGAAAGAGCGCAGAATTTATAAGGGTGTTAGTGCCAATGTGGATTTTTACAGTGGCTTTATTTACAGTATGCTAGATTTACCGGCACAATTGTATACTCCTTTATTTGCGATTGCTCGTATTGCGGGATGGAGTGCTCACAGAATAGAGGAGCTGTTGAATAACAGTAAAATTATTCGTCCAGCATATATGAATATTGCTGAGCATAGACCTTATCAAGATTTAAAAGAAAGACCATAAATAGAAGGAGCTGCCCATATCATAGGCAGCTCCTTCTATTTATGAATATGAAAAAAGTACTGGTTTTATGGGGACGATAGAAATAGAACATAAACGGATTTTGTGAAATATATAAATTATCTTTACGGGCGCTTGAAATAAAGGTATTTTACGTTATATTTAGTACAGAAAAGTAGCAATTTTAGTAGAAATGTAAAACAGCTCTCTTTATTCAATAAGAGAGCTGTTCATATTATAATTATAGAGATATAGCTTCTACATCTTTAAGCCAGATAGATGATTTTACATCACTAGGCATAAGCCAACCGCCTCTGGGAGATAGAGTTACGCTGCCAACAGCCGGACCATCGGGTAGACAGGAACGCTTAAACTGTTGTGCAAAAAACCTTCGATAAAAAACAGTCATCCAGTGTTTGATAGTTTCTTTTTCATATTTATCTCCCAATGCAAGGTAGGCTAAACGAAAAATTTTATGGGGCATAAAACCATAACGAAGCGTGTAAAACAAGACAAAATCATGCAGTTCATAAGGACCTACAATTTCTTCGGTTTGTTGGGAAATCGTTTCTCCTATCGGAGGCAATAATTCCGGGCTAACAGGTGTTTGTAAAATATCCATTAGAATCTCACTTAAAGGAGCTACGGTCACATTAATGCAGTGTGCTACCAAATAACGAACCATTGTTTTGGGAATGTCACAGTTTATGCTGTACATAGACATATGGTCACCATTATACGTTGCCCAACCAAGCGCAGATTCGGATAAATCTCCTGTTCCTATGACAATGCCCCCAAGTTGATTGGCAATATCCATTAATACTTGTGTGCGTTCTCTTGCTTGTGCATTTTCATATGTGACATCATGTTGATTTGGGTCTTGTCCAATATCGTGAAAATGCTGTGTCACAGATGAGGAAATATCAATTTCTCGAAACGTACATCCAAGCTCTATTGCTAAAGAACGTGCATTCAATCTGGTACGGTTGGTAGTGCCAAAACAGGGCATAGAAACTGCGGTAATGCCGCTAGTATCTAATTGCATAGCTTCAAAAGCACGTACGGTGGCAAGCAATGCCAAAGTAGAATCTAATCCACCGGATAGACCAATTACTACATGACGACAGCCAATATGAGTTAATCTATTTTTTAGACCGTTTGATTGTATATTGAGTATAGATTCACAGCGGGCAGGCAAGTCTGGAAGTTGAGGAGGTAAAAATGGATTTGCTTGTATGGTGCGCTCCAATTGCAGAGAAATAACAGGCAGAGAAAAGCTCACTTTTTGATAGCTTGGAGTTGCAACATGATTCCAGCAGGAAGTATGACAGCGTTCTTGCCAAAGTAATTGCAGGTCAATATCCGCATGGATAAACCCTGTAGAAAAGAGGGGACTTTCTGCCAATATCGTACCATTTTCAGCAATTAAGTCATGACCGGAGTAAACATAATCTGTTGTGGATTCTCCTTGGCCTGCATCTGCATACACATAGGCACAGATTAGTTTGGCTGATTGACCGCTTACCAATGTTTTACGGTATGCAGATTTTCCTACGACTTCTGCGCTAGCAGATAAATTGAAAATAATAGTCGCGCCTTCTTTAGCCAGTACATTAGAGGGTGGTTCTGTGACCCAAATATCTTTACAGATTTCAACACCAAATTGAAATTCTGTTAAAGTATCACACGAAAATATAATATTTGTGCCAAACGGTACAATTTGATTACACAGCGTTATTTCGCGATAGGAAGGAGCAGAGCAAAAATAGCGTGTTTCGTTTAGTCCGCCCTGGTTTACTAAATTAGTTTTTGGTACAATTCCTAATAGTTTTCCGTGATAACATACTGCTGCACAGTTGTACAAATTTGTTTCCACCCTAATAGGAAGTCCAACAATACAAATGATATCTTCTTGTTTTAACTCATTTAAAATTGTTTCCAATCCGTTTAAAGCAGAGGTTAGCAGCGTTTGTTGAAAAAATAAATCACCGCATGTATATCCTGTTAGGCAAAGTTCGGGAAATACAATTACACTTACTTGTTTTTCTGCTGCCTGCTTTGCAATAGTAATAATTTGTTGTGTATTGTAAGGACAATTTGCAACCTGAATTGCTGGAGTTGCAGATGCAACTCTTAGAAAACCGTCATGCATAAAAATACCTCCTATTTATAAAAAGTCAACGATGCTCTATATTAACATATAAAGCAGCATTGACTTTTGGTTGGCAGTGCATTAACTTTCTCTTTTTGGTTTTGTAATTCTTGGTTTTTTGTCAAATTCTTGGGGACTGAGTACGCCGGGTAAATTATAAGCATAGGTAGTGTAATCAAATTCTTTGCTGGCACAAAAAGACAAAGCGCTGCGAATTTTTTTCATATTAGACCAAAGGCCTCCCATAGAGTTATTCCTTTTATGAATTTTTAATGCACAATATAAACAATACCAACCTGTCTTTTTGGTAAGAGCGCGATATGCTTTTTTATATTTTTCATAAACACCATTTTGGTCTAAAGAAGCACGCACCATTGCTGTGGCCAAAATAAAGTCGTTGACTTTTTGGGCATTAATCGTTGCTAAAGTACTGGCGCTTTGTTGATTATAGTAGTATAATGCGCGGTTAATTACAACTACTTTTTCAGCATGAGAAAATAATTTATGGGTAGTAGCCATATCTTCAAATGCCATAGAGGGAAACGTAATTCCGTGGTCAATAAACAGAGAACGTTTATAAATTTTATTCCAGGCAAGACTTTGAATTTGCACGTCTTTTAATAGTTTTTTCAAAGCTTCTTCTTTGTTAAATACGCCGCTGGTACGAAAAGGATATTTATATAAAGAATCTGACTCAACAAAATGGTAGTAATAATAACAACAGGCAATGTCAGCATCGTGGGTGGTAATTGCCTGGTATAATTCCTGAAGAAATGTAGGTGCAAGGTAATCGTCACTATCAACAAAACAGATATATTTACTATCCGCCAACGCCAATGCTGCATTACGCGCCATAGACATACCTCTATTAGGTTGATCAATTACAGTAATATTATGATATCTTGCTTCAAAATCTCTTAAAATTTCCAGACAATTATCAGTAGAACCATCATTTACCGCAATCAGACGAAAATCCCGAAAGGTTTGATCCATTAGAGTTTGTAAACACTTTGGCAAAAATTTACTAACGTTATAAACCGGCATAAGCACCGTTATTTTAGGTGGTTGATATTGGTTTGCGTTCTCCGCCAATGAATTCATCCTTTCTTTAAAATAAA
>USGR01000017.1 GCA_900554165.1 uncultured Oscillospiraceae bacterium
AGTTTATACAGACTATGCCGCCGAACTGCCGGGATTTTTAGAGCACGGGTTAAGCGATTGGGCGCATCCAACGCCGGAAGGACACAGAATGATAGCGGATTTGCTGCTGACTAAAACAAACCTGCTCAAAAAAATCTGATGAAGCCGGCGGTCAGCAGATTTTTGCGATATCTATTATGGCTTTATGCCTATTAAAAACACTAATACCGTCTCTGTCAGCCTTTTAAATGGTGCAGCAGAGACGGTATTTTTATATTCCTATTAAGCTGTTAAGCAGATTATTGCTATGCAAAATTTTGGTGAAAACATATGCTTTTATAAATTGGCTTACAGTGCCAATTAGATATTACTATATCTAATTGCCGAAAAATTTGTCAGCTATTTTGACGCTTTCCAGCGCATCTTTTGCATAAAAGTCCGCACCGACAAGCTTCGCATATTCCTCATTAAGCACAGCGCCGCCCACCATTACCTTGCAGTCGGCTCCAGCCTTGCGCAAAGCGGTTATAGTATCCGCCATGCTTTTGACCGTCGTCGTCATTAACGCCGATAGGCCGACAAGCTTTACATTTTTCTCCAGCACTGTGTCAACTACCGTTTGCGGCGGAACATCCTTGCCCAAATCAATTACATTATATCCGTAATTGGAAAGCATCATTTTTACTATGTTTTTGCCTATATCATGAATGTCGCCGTATACCGTGGCAATGACTATTGTGCCTTTATTCTGCTGCTCAGACGAATTTGACGCCGCTTTAAGCACATCAAACGCGTTTTTGACGGTCTGCGCCGACATAAGCAGCTGCGGCAGGAATATCTCGCCCTTTTCAAATTTTTTGCCCACTATATCCAACGCCGGAATAAAGCTCGAATTTATAATCTCAATAGGAGTGCTGCTTTCCAGCGCTTTGCGTGCGGCATCTGCAGCAAAGGCGCGGTCGCCGTCGACTATAATATCATACAGCGTCTTGCCTGATGAAGAGGAACTGACTTTTTTTTCGGCATCGGCGGCAGCTTCGCCGGAAAAGGCTCCCACATACTCCACTGCATTTTTATCCTGATTATTTATCACCTTAAATGTTCGTACAGTGTTCATAACAACGTCCGACAGCGGATTTATAATAGGCGCATCGAGCCCGGCACCGAAAGCCGCCGCTAAAAATACGCTGTTAAGCTGTTCGCGCTGCGGCAGCCCGAATGATACATTGCTTACTCCCAGTACCGTCTTGAGATTAAGGCGCTGCTTTACAAGCTTTATTGCATCAATAGTCGCCATTACGTCCTGCTGCTGCGCCGATGCGGTTAGAGTAAGACAGTCTATAAGCACGTCCTGCTCGGGTATGCCGTATTTTTTAGCCGTGTTGAGTATTTTTTCAGCTATCCTATATCTTTCCTCCGCCGTATGCGGTATTCCGTTTTCGTCCAGCGCGAGGCCCAACACCGCCGCGCCGTACTTTTTTGCAATAGGAAAGATTTTCTCCATAGATTCATGCTTGCCGTTTACCGAGTTTATAAGCGGCTTTCCACGGCAAATGCGCACACCTGCCTCGATTGCGGCGGGGTCTGAGCTGTCAATCTGCAGCGGCAAATCGACTATAGCCTGCAGCGCGAGTACGGTTTTTGCCATCATTTCCGGCTCATCTATGTCGGGAAGGGAAATGTTTACATCTAACACGTCGGCGCCGCGGTCGCGCTGCGATATGGCTTCGCCGGTGATGTAATCCATATCGCATTCCTTAATGGCCTGCTTAAGCCGCTTCTTGCCGGTCGGATTTATGCGCTCGCCTATAACGGTGACGCGCCCGTCGAGTATAACGTTTTTTGTGCCTGATGTAAGCGCCGTTATACGCTTTGGAGATGTCGGCACAGGATTTCTGCCGCTCAGCGCAGCTTTCATTTCAGCAATATACTCCGGGGTAGTGCCGCAGCAGCCGCCGAAAATGCATACTCCCATGTCCGCCATTTTGACTATATCCGCCGTATACTCCTCCGGAGATATATCATATATCGTCTCTCCACCGGAAATTTTGGGAAGTCCGGCGTTGGCCTGAACAATTACCGGCAGGGGAGAGTATTCGGTTATCTGCTTAACAATCGGCAGCAGCTCGGCAGGACCCAGCGAGCAGTTTACGCCGAACGCATCTACACCCAGCCCGGACAATGAAAGCACCGCCGCAAGCGGGTCAGCGCCGACAAATGTGCGGCCATCGGCCTGAAACGACATGGTACATATCACCGGCAGAGTGCTGTTCTCTTTAACGGCGAGTATGGCTGCCTTTGCCTCGTATATATCGGACAAAGTCTCAATTATAAATAAATCTGCGCCGCTCTCCACTCCGGCAAGCACCTGCTGCTTAAAGCAGTCATACGCCTCGTCGAAAGACAGCGGGCCCATCGGCTGCATAAGCTGGCCCAGCGGACCGATATCCTGAGCTATAACTTTGGCGCCGGCACGCCTTGCGATATCTATTCCCGCCCTTATAACTTCCGCAGCGGTAAAGCCTGTGCCGTTTAACGAGTGCGGATTGCAGCCGAAAGTGTTGGTGGTGATAATATCCGCACCAGCTTCAATATAGGCGCGGTGCACCGCCTCTACCTTTTCAGGCGCTTTTATATTCAATAAATCCGGCAGCTCGCCGGGCTTTAAGCCGGATTTTTGCAGCATTGTTCCCATAGAGCCGTCAAAAAATACAAACCGCTTTCCAAATTCCTTAATAACTTCCATATTCGCACCTTTCGTTTCGCGTAAAGTAATTTATGCTTTAAACTTTCTTGAAGATATGCTTAAAATACAGCCTTTCTGCACTAAAAACAGCAAAAGATTAATTGGCTTAATCATTTTGAAAAGAAGACCTGAACTCGCAGTCAACCGCTTCACATGACGCGCATTTGTCTTTGCCGGACATTCCGGCTTCAGTAGCGCATCCGGCTTTGCCGCCGGCTATATAGTCCGCCGGCTTTATGCCGATAATTGCCGTAACGGATTTGCGCGGTATCATAATATCGGAGCGTGTAAGCGTAAGCCCTATGCGTTTGCCTGCGCTCAGAGCAGACAATATGCCGCTTTGCAGACCGAGCGGCAAATCTCCATACCCAGGAGAAAAACGGCTTGTGGTAACACAGCCGTTTTCACTCTGCTCATCTGCTATTTTTGCACTTATCTCATCGCATAAAGCTTCAATACAGACGGATGCGCATGTGTCGAGTATAACGGCCTTTGCTATATCCTCCTGCTCAAAGCGGCGTATCAGATTGTCAATATTTATGCCTATCGTCGCCGCCATAACGGCGCAGCGGGAGCACCCGTCAAGATGCCGCGCTATATTCTTGCCGGTTAATACGATGTTTGTGCCTTCAACTGTTATTCCACCGTCAGAGCGAGATATGTCGAAATAGCTGTAAACAAAAAGCGATTTTGCAGCGCCGTCGCATATACTTATGCACTCATCTATTACCGCATCGGTAGCCGAGTCGGCGTCGTGCCCACGGTATCTGAGATAGCGCAGGACCTCTTTTTTATCTATAAACATCCAGCGCCTCCATCGCAGCTTTAGCAAAGTCAAATTTGTTCATGGCATATACGTGCATGCCGCCGCTGCCGTTGTCCATAAGGTCCGTCATCTGCGACACAGCATAATCTATACCGGCTTTGCGCAGCCCCTGGGGGTCGTCGGCATATTTATTGAGCAGCTTTATTATTTTCGACGGTAATGATACGGCGCAGGTAAATATCATTCTTTCTACCTGGGCGCGTGACATCATCGGCATAATGCCGGGTATAATCTGCGATTTTATTCCTCGTGCCGCAGCCTTTTCACGAAATTCGTAATACACCCTGTTGTCAAAGAAAAGCTGTGTTATAAAAAATGAAGCGCCGGCTTGCTCTTTCTCATATAAATATTCAATATTGTCGTCCATGCTTTCGCAGTTTATATGTCCCTCCGGATATGCAGCGGCGCCTATGCAGAAATAATTGCGGTCAAGGTCTGAAATAAGCTCCTTGGCATATCTGTAATCGCCGTCTGCCGGCCTGTCTTCTGGAATATCGCCGCGAAGCGCGAGTATATTCTCAATACCGTTTTCTTTAAGCGATGCGGATATAGTTTCTACATCTGAACGCCGGCTGCCTATACAAGTGAGGTGAGCAAGCGACTCGATGCCGCTTTCCTTTATCATTGAGGCAAGCTGGACCGTCTTGCCGCGCGGCCCCTTGCCGCCGGCACCGTATGTAACGCTTATAAAGTCTGGTTTAAGCGACGCCAGCTGAGATATAAAGCTGCCTATTGCTTCAAATTCCATATCCTGCTTCGGTGGAAATATTTCAAAGGAAACATGCGCCTTTTTTGATTTAATAATTTCATCTATTCTCATATTATTCACCTATACTCATTTTATTAAAAAATACATATTTAATGATATTAATGCGACAAAATAATTATATTATTGTCCGGGCCGGTATGTCAAGAAAGATAATTGATGGTTAAAGCCAAAATAATTTATTATCCGACAAAAGTTGTTATATTTCAAAAATATGTTATGATTATTACTATAATTAATTGGGAGTGAGCTTATGAAGCTATTTGTAGTAAGACACGGCCAGACGTCTTATAATGTAGAAAATAAGGTGTGCGGCTCTACCGACGCGGATTTAAACGAAACAGGAATAATGCAGGCAAAGGCAGCTGCGCAAAAGTTCAGCGATATACATATCGATAAAGTATATTCGTCGCCGCTGCGGCGCGCACTTAAGACAGCGGAGATTATTGCGGCTAAGGTGAATATTAATAAAGAAGATATAATAATCGACAAGCGGCTGTCAGAGCAGGACTATGGCATTTATGAGGGAGTAGATGCCGGTTGCGAGGAGTTCCAGCGATTAAGAGTAAATTTTGCATGCAAAATGCCTGGGGGCGAGTCGCCTATGCAGACGGCAGTGCGCGCATATAAATTTTTAGACGAAATTTGCGACGCCGACAGCAACAAAAATGTTTTGATAGTCACGCATGGAAGCCTCAGCCGGGCTATAAACTCATATTTTTACAACATGGACAACGATGAATATTTTAGATTTATGCCGGATAATTGCGGCATACTGGAATATACTGTTTAATAGCTTTATTAGGGATTTTTACCTGCTTTAAATACACAAAAGATCACGCCTTTATCGTGCGGTGTATATATCATGAAGCAAAATTATTAATAATGCCTTTATTCTAATCGCTAAGAAAGCTGCGACTCTCATAATAAAGCTTTTGCCGGCGCCGATGGGGCTGGAAAGCGTCGGCTTAGCAGATAATAGCAAAAAAGTGCCAGACTTTTTGGTCTGGCACTATATATTATCAGGCTATTATTTAGAATAGAACTCAACGATAAGAGTTGCATTTATAGGCACATCAATCTGCTCACGAGTAGCACGTGCAACAACGGTACCCTTAAAAGAATCCTTGCCGCCCTCAAGCCACTCAGGAACTATTCTGCTCTCAGTATAAGAGAATATATCTTCAAAATGCTTTGAAGAACGTGAAGCCTCTTTAATTTCTACTACGTCGCCGACTTTCACCTCATATGAAGGAATGTTGACTTTCTTGCCATTTACAAGCACATGACCGTGAAGCACTACCTGGCGTGCTTCGTTACGTGTGCGAGCAAAGCCAAGACGGAAAACTACATTATCTATACGGTTCTCCAAAAGGATAAGGAGGTTATCACCGGTTACGCCTTCCATCTTAACTGCTTTCTCATAATATGATTTAAACTGCTTTTCCATAACGCCATAAACGAACTTTGCTCTCTGCTTCTCTCTCAGCTGTACGCTGTATTCGCTCATCTTGCGGCGCTCCTTAACGATGCGCTTAGAGGGCTTCTTAGAAAGTCCGAGCAGTGCCGGCTCAAGTCCTAATGAGCGGCAACGCTTAAGTGCCGGCGTAATATTCCTTGCCATATAACTATCTCCTTTAAAATAATTATAGTTGTTAAGCCAAACAGGCATTTATTTCTGACATTTATGTAAAGGTATTAAAATAACCTAAACACAATAACCCAGTGTGACCAATTTATAATAGCAAAATTGCATCCCACTGTCAAGTAAAAAATATAATTAAAGCATTATTTTTATAAAATTAAAGCTCATTTTTGCTGTATTTAGCATTTTTAAAAATAAATCAGCTGTATTTTATCAAAAGATAAATTAAAAATTTTTTATAAAATTCTTTACATATACAAAATTATACATTATATATATTATGATTTATAATTTTAATTTTGTCAACACTAAAAATCAAGTTGTAATTATAGAATAAATATATTATAATAAGGAATGCCGATGGTTGCTGTGTGATTTAATCGGCGGTTTTGAATATTAAATATGGTATCTGTTTTACGGGATGTACTGCTTTCGGGACCTGTGCGACGGTCTCCTGTGAACCATGTCAGGCGGGGAACCGAGCAGCATTAAGCAGTCTTGACTGTGCGCCGCAGTAATTCTGGAGGCGGTACATCCGATAAAACAGGTATCTGACGGTCATAACTTGGCCGTTATTTTTTTAACGCGGGGGTGGACGTGTGTATCAGGCGCTTTACAGGAAATACCGGCCAAAGCTTTTTTCAGATGTAGCCGGACAGGAGCATGTAACAAAGGTGCTCAGCCGTCAGGTAGAAGAGGGCCGAATTTCGCATGCGTATCTTTTTACCGGCTCACGCGGCACCGGAAAAACCACCTGCGCCAAAATACTCGCAAAGGCCATAAACTGCCTTAATCCGACAAATGGGCAGCCCTGCTGCGAATGCGAAATGTGCCGCCAGATTGAGAGTGAGCAGCAGACGGATGTGGTGGAAATAGATGCCGCCTCCAACAACAGCGTGGAAAATATACGCGATTTGCGCAGCAAGATAGTATATACTCCGGCAGCGGCTAAGTACAGAGTTTATATTATTGACGAGGTTCATATGCTCTCAACCGGCGCATTCAACGCGCTTCTTAAGACGCTGGAGGAACCGCCGGAGTATGTGGTGTTTATTTTAGCCACAACAGAAATCCACAAGCTCCCGGCGACGATATTGTCGCGCTGCCAGCGGTTTGATTTTCGCCGGCTTTCACCGGAGGTCATAGCCGAGCGCGTTAAATATGTGTGCAGCAGTGAAAATTTGCAGATAACGGACGACGCGGCGATACTCATAGGCCGGCTGGCCGACGGCGCGCTGAGAGATGCGCTGTCGCTGCTGGATGTATGCGCTGCAAAAAGCGATAATATAGACGAGGCGTTGGTTATAGGTTCCGCCGGCATAGTCGGCAAAGAGCAGATGTATAAAATTGCCGAAAGCTTTATCGCGGGAGATACCAAAAAAGCGCTGGAAACCATAAATTTACTTTATCAAAGCTCGCACGACATGCAGCGGCTGTGTTCGGAGCTTATGTCTTACTATCGGGACTTGATGGTCGCGGCGTCGGTGAAAGACTGCGGCGGGCTGATTACGGCATCGTCGTCTGAGCTTGGCCAGATTGAACATCAGGCCAAAGCGGCGGGACTAAATAATATTATGCAGACAATGTCTGTGCTGAAAAACACGCTGGAATCTTTCAGGCGCTCGGGGGCGTCGCCCCTGACGCAGATGGAGATGGCTGTCGTAGACATCTGCAGCAAGATTTCTTATGCGCATGATGCGCAGCCGTATGCTGCGGCTTCAAGTGCGGCAAGGCAAGGAACGGAAGCAGCGGTATCAGCAAATAATGTTCAGGACAGCGGCGCCATAAATAAGGCGTCCGGCGCTGGACATGGCGAGCCGGGCGCAAAGGGACAGAATATTTTGTCTGGTACTATAGTGAAAGACACAGTGCGGAACGCGGAGGCGGACGACCGTCCGCCGTGGATATCAGCGGGTGAGGCGGCAGCATTTAATGCTCAGCCACAAAATAAGAGCGCTGATTTAAATATATCTCACGCCAATGCCGTCGCTGACGGCAGCGTTATGGGCAATAGTACCGAAGTGAATGGCAGAAAAGGCGCCGATAATAAATCAGCAGCATATGGATACGGCGACATACCATTGCCCGACGATTCCGATGCGCCGCCCGACACAGCGGGCGCAGGAAGCGCCGGCATGGGCGGTGCGGCCTTATATGATGAGCAAGCGGAAAATCCACCGCTTCCCGACGGGGTTGAGGTATGCACTAAATGGCCGGAGATTATGGACGCATTAGCTTCTAAAAACCGCGCGATGTATGCGGTGCTTATGGGCTCGAAAGCATATATAAAGGGTGATTTGCTGCTTATAGATGCGAAAAATTCCCTTTTTAGGGACATGATAAAAACTGAAACAAGGCATCGCAGCGATATACGGGCAGCGGCGGAAAAAGTGCTCGGTGTAAAATATCGGCTGGGTCCATTTAACGCAAACAACAGTGCAAATACGGCTGTTTCTGACCCGCTTGATAAGCTTAGCGGGCGACTTAAGCAGGCAGGCTTTGATGTAAAATAAATAATTTGGAGTGATAAAATATGAAGGCAAGGTTACCTAAGGGCATGGGCGGCGGAATGAACAACATGCTTCAGCGAGCGCAGAAGATGCAGGAAGATATGGCGAATAAGCAGGCGGAACTGGAGCAGCGTGAATATACTGCCAGCTCGGGCGGCGGAATGGTTGAGGCGGTAGTAGACGGCAAGCATATGATTAAATCGCTTAAAATCAATCCTGAGGCGGTCGACCCGGAGGATACGGAAATGCTTGAGGATCTTATTATTGCCGCTGTAAACGAAGCTGTAAGAGAAGCGGAGGCCGTATCAGAAGAAGAACTCGGCAAAATTACCGCCGGTCTTAATATACCTGGAATGCCAGGCATGTTTTAATTATTGCTGCAAATCGAATGTATGCATATCAATGATGTAAAGATTTGTTGCATTACATGTATTTTAACCTAATACGTTGTCTTTTACTGTATATAACTGTAAAAATCGACGTGAATGGTTTATAATATAAAGTTAAATATCTTTACTTAAATTTATGCATTTGACTGCTTTGAAATTTTAATTTTAATTAAAACCGAGATAACGACAAAATATTTTAGGAGCATATATTACAATAATAGCGGAGGAATTAAGATGGCATATACCGTTCCGGCCATGAGCAATTTAACAGATCAGTTTGCGCGTCTGCCGGGAATAGGACGAAAGACGGCGGCGCGGCTGGCATATTACATAATAAATCTGCCGGACGGCGAAGCGGAAAAGTTTGCATCGGCGATTTTAGAGGCGCGGCAAAAAATAAACTACTGCGAAATCTGCCAGAATATAACGGAAAACAGCAAGTGCACCATATGCTCCGATGACAAGCGCGATAAAAGCACGATATGTGTTGTTGAGGATTCTCAGGATGTAGCGGCGTTTGAGCGCACGCATGAATATGACGGGCTTTATCATGTGCTGCACGGCGTAATTTCTCCGCTCGACGGCGTAGGCCCTGAGCAGCTGAGGATAAAGGAGCTTATAGCCCGTCTTAATAATCCGGATGTAAAAGAAATAATAATGGCGACAAACCCCACCGTAGAGGGTGAAGCGACGGCGTCGTATATTTCACGGCTGATAAAGCCGTTTGGAATAAAAGTCACGCGGCTGGCTTACGGCATACCAGTTGGAGGCGACCTTGAGTATGCAGATGAAGTTACTCTTTCCCGCGCGCTTGAGGGAAGAAGTGAGATTATCTAAAATAAAGGAGAATTACTTTACTCCGCAAGGGGCAGTAAAGCTTTTAAAGCTTTCGCTTCGCGGAGTAGTTAAGCTTGTCGTTGAGGGCGGATCCTTTGTTGCCCAGAGCTATTTGGGACTGCCTAGGGAAATATCGCAGATTGTATCTCAGGCGCTGGGAATTACCAGCAGTTTTGTTTTAAACAGCAATTTTTCTTTTAAAAACGAGCGGCTGTTCAGCGTTAAATTTGCAAAATTTATCGCAGTAAAAATGATTTCAATGGCGGCCGGCGTTATCTTTATGACTGTGATAGGACGCACGCTGTTTAAAACCGATAATATGAGAAGTGATATACTTGCAAAAGCGGTGGTTATGGCGCTTACTGGTATAATAAGCATTTGCGGAAATACATTTTTTGTTTTTAAGGATAAAAGCGAATGACGCTTATGTTATTTTAATTGCTCATTAAAAATCGATAAAGAAAATAGCAAATAAGAGTCGTAGAAAAACGAGGACTTATTTA
This sequence comes from uncultured Oscillospiraceae bacterium, assembly GCA_900554165.1. The sequence goes on from USGR01000017.1 coordinate 10,202, forward strand.
TAGCTTGCACAAAATTTAAAATATACGAAGATGTGATATATGTTATTGACAATTTTGGCGGCGGTGATATAATAATTTTCCCGCGTGCAGAATTTAATAGGAGAGGATGAAGCGGTTGGACAGAGAAAGCATAAAAGTAATAGCGAAGAACAAGAAAGCATATCACGACTACTTCATTCAAGAGAGCATGGAAGCGGGAATAGAGCTCTGCGGCACAGAAGTTAAATCAATACGCGGCGGCGGTGTAAATTTAAAAGATTCGTGGTGCAGCGTAGTAAAGGGCGAACTGATAGTAAACGGCATGCACATAAGTCCCTATGAGCAGGGTAATATATTCAACAGGGACCCGTATCGTCCGCGACGGTTGCTTATGCATAAAAAGGAAATCTTGAAGCTTTTCGGCACATTAAAGCAGGAGGGGCTCTCGCTCATACCGCTGTCGATTTATTTTAAAGGCTCGCTCGTCAAGCTGGAGGTAGGCCTTTGCAAGGGCAAGAAGCTTTACGACAAGCGCGCCGTTATGGCGGAAAAATCTGCTAAGCGCGATATTGACAGGTCGCTTAAAGAGCGCAACCGATAAAGGAGGAATTATATGCTCTGTAAAACGGTTGACATAAATTTTGATTATAAGAGGCTTAACATCGACAACGGCGGCTATAAGCCGACGCTTTCGGTTATACTGCCGGACAATTGCGCAAGGCTGTATGGCGGCAGAAAATATCCGATGGTTGTAATA
>USGR01000018.1 GCA_900554165.1 uncultured Oscillospiraceae bacterium
TTCTCCGGCTGCAAAGGTGTTCTGCAGAGTAATTCCGAGATTTGCAAGCGCAACCGTCGGGCCAAACGAGCTCATAAGCGCAATTACAGGGATTATAACGCCTATAAAATCCACAGCGTTATTCTGATACAGCACGGCTGCGGTAAAAAGCATTATCGCATCGAAAAGCAATATAACTGTATTCGTTATAGCTGTGCTCTTTCCGGACTTTCTCTTCATAATCTCCTCATTAGCCGAGAGGCTGTCCGTTTTCTCATTCATTTCAGAAAGACGCTTTTCTCCGGCGTCATACTGCATTATTTCCTGAAGGCCGCGCAAGCTGTCCAGCACAAAACCGCTTAGCTCACCCGACTCCGAGCGCAGCCTGACGCCGTCTTCTCCGCTTATTTTAGATGTGAGCACAGGAATTAGTATCCCAACAACAATGTAAGCTATACTGGCTAGCAGCGCCAATATCCAGTGAAAACTGCCGATAAATATACACATAAACAGCGAAAATAAAAAGGCAATGGCCGCCGGCGATATTGTATGGGCATAAAACACTTCCAGCAGCTCAATGTCCGACGTTATAACGGAGATAAGATTTCCCTTGTCTTTGCTTTCCAATTTTGCCGGACAAAGCTTTCTCAATGCTCTAAATACCTTATCGCGTATAATTGCCAAAAGCTTAAAGGCTATAAAATGATTGCAGGCCTGCTCAGTATATCTTAAAATTCCGCGCAGAAGTGCAAACAGCCCCATAAGCGTGAAAAGCACGGCCAGTGAACCGAAGACGGTAAAACCAAGCAGTTTGGCTAAAGCATAACCGCCCATAACAGTTATAAAAGCGGCGCAAAGGTGTCCTACAAGTCCCATAAGAATAGCCAAAATCATATAACCAGTAAGAGGCTTTACTAACTTTATGAGCCTTAGCATTAATTTTGTATTGCTCTTTTTTTTCATGCCTGATGCACCTCCTCAGCAAAATTTTCAAGCTGCTGCTGCGCATGCCACAATTTTGCATATACGCCGTCTTCCAAAATAAGCTTTTCATGCGTGCCGCTTTCAACAACATTTCCTTTGCTTAGTACATATATGCTATCTGCGTTGGCGGTATTTGCCAGCCTATGCGATATAAGGAGAACGGTTTTGCTTTTTACAAGCTCATTAATTTGCTCCATAATGTCGTTTTCGCTTTCAACATCAATGTTTGAGGTAGCCTCGTCAAATATATAGACAGGGCTGTCGTGAAGCAATGCGCGTGCAAGCGCCAAACGCTGGCGCTGGCCGCCTGAAAAATTTGAAGTTCCTTCCAGCAGCTTTGTTTCAAGCCCTTTTTCGCCTTTAAGAAAATCTGACAGCTTGACCTTTTCCAGTACCGACCATAGCTCCTCGTCTGAAGCCTCCGGCTTTGCCATAAGCATATTATCTCTAACACTGCCCTTAAACAAATAACTGTTATGGCCTACATATGTAACATTTTTCATAAGGCTGCTTTCATCTATATCAACTAAATCAATCCCGCCAACATCAGCAGAGCCGGTATATCCTCTGTTTCTCCCCATTAAGATAGAAGCGATTGTGGATTTACCGCTGCCGCTTTCTCCGACTATCGCAGTGAAGCTGTTTTTTGGCAGTTTTATGTTTATGCCATGCAGTATCTCTCTATCAGAATCGTAAGAAAAGTGCAAATCAGAAAGGGCTATGTTTACTTTTTGGGGAAAGATGTTCTGTTTTTTTACGCCGTTTTCCGGCAAATCAAGCAGCCTAAAAATTTTGTCACTGGCCGCCATTCCGTTCATTGCTATGTGGAAGAAGCTTCCAAGCTGACGCATTGGTATAAAGAAGTCTGCAGACAGCAAAATTATTATGATGCAGCCAAGCAGCTCAATATTTCCCGCCGAATACCGGGCAACCGCCGTAATTATGCCAAGAGCCGCACCACCGTATGCCACCAAGTCCATTATGGTTATGGAGTTGAGCTGCATTGTCAGTACTTTCATTGTAATTTTGCGAAATTTTTCCGCCTCGATATTCATCTCGTCATTTTTATATTCATCTGCCCTGTATATTTTTAAGGTGGTAAGGCCCTGAAGATTTTCAAGAAATGTGTCTCCTAAAGACGTATACTGATTCCAGTATTTTGACAAAAGTTTTTTAGCCCATGTCTGCACCGCTGCAATGGCCACCGGAATTAACGGCACGCATATAAGCAGTACGACCGTCGATACCAAATCTATAAAACTCAGCACTATGAATAATGTAACCGGAGCTATCATGCTGTAAAAAAATTGTGGCAGATATGCGCCAAAATATATTTCGAGCTGGTCTACTCCCTCTACCGATACCTGCACCACTTCAGACGTTTTAACTTTTTCTTTATATGATGGTCCAAGTTTTAAAAGCTTTTTATATATTCTTTCCCTAAGCATCTTCTTTACCGTCTTTGAGGAAAGATAACTCATCCGCGATACTCCTCTTGTGCAAAAAAATCTAACGATCAGTGCAGCGAGCAATACTGCCGCGGAAATCAGTGTAAGGCGAATAGTTATCTTTCTAAAATAGATGCTTTGTATATAATTTGCTATTATATACATGGTTAAAATATTTGCGATAAGTGAACACCATTGTAAAACAACATTGCCGGCAATATACTTTTTGCTGCTCTTTACTGTGTTTATAAGCCTTTTATTAATCATCATCCGCTGTTTTTGTCTCCATATATTTCTTTTTTAGTGTAAATTTTATTTTTGTACATATTACAACTACTGAAGCTGTAAAAGCGGCCGAAGCAAATCCATATCCTATTGATTCTATTATTCTCATATGTATACTTCTCCCTTTCATGCAGCAAATTATATCTTGCTCTTTTCTGCAAAATTCTTGATAGCCTCATAACTTTTTTGGCTGACTGCATGCTCCAGCTTACAGGCATCCTCTGCCGCTGTCTGCTTATCTACGCCTAAATTTATTAGAAGTCTGCGAAAGGTCTGATATCTCTCACAGGTCGCCTGTGCAATAGCGCTGCCCTCTTTAGTCAAATGAATTTCATGTGTGTCATCGGTGTAAAGATACCCCTCCTCTTCAAGCCCTTTAATGGCGAGAGACACTGTGGGTCTCGACACGTTAAGCTCTTCAGCTACGTCTATGCCGCGTGCCGAGCCGTTTTGGCTGCGCAGTAGATATATGGTTTTCAGATAATCTTCTACAGTTCTTTTTTGTTTCATTTTGACTGCAGCCTCCTTCTAAATTTATACCGGCAGTATAAACGGTTTTCCGTTTACAGCGGAAATACTAAGATTGACGTCATAAACCGACTGTATAAGATCACTTGTAATAATGCTTTGTGGCAGGCCATGATCTATTATTTTACCGTCCTTCATGGCAACGATTTCATCACTGTAATACAGCGATTGATTTATATCGTGCAGCACCATTATTATTGTAAGGCCGTATTCTCTGTTAAGACGCCTTATAAGTTTAAGTATCTGTAATTGATACCTTATATCGAGGTAAGTTGTCGGTTCGTCTAAAAACAGCACCTTCGTGTCCTGAGCCAAGGCCATTGCTATCCATACTCTCTGCTTTTGTCCGCCGGATAGTTCTGAAACGGCTTTGTCTTTGTATTTTAAGGTATTCGTTATTTCCATTGCCCACTTAACTTTCTCTTCATCTTCCTTGACATCCGGTGAAAGGCCCATGGTATGATAAGGGGTTCTCCCGTAGGATATAAGCCTTTCTACCGTAATATCGGCCGGGGCCGTATTATACTGGTGCACAATAGCGACCCGCTTTGCATAATCCTTGAGTCTTAAGTCGGCTATATTTTTGTCATTAAGGAATACTTCTCCTTTATCCGGCCTTAGATTTTTTGTCATTAAATTAAACAAAGTCGTCTTTCCGCACCCATTGGCCCCAATCAGAGTTGTAATCGTCCCCTCATGAATCTGCAAATCAAGGCCGTTTAGCACCTGCTGTTTGCCATATGCAAAGGATAACCCCTTTACTGTAAAAACATTATGCGCCATAGCTTTTTCTCGACCTCCTCAGCAGTATAATAAAGAACGGCCCGCCTACCACAGACATAATAATTGACGCGCTTATCTCATACGGTGCTGCGATTGTCCGACCAACCGTATCGGCAAGCAGTAGTGTAAAGGCTCCAAGTACAATTGAATAAGGAATGAGTACCTTATGATTGCTGCCTGCCAAAAGTCTCGCTATATGCGGGACAATAAGCCCCAAAAAGCTTATTGGGCCTATTATTGCAGTGGATATGCCTGCAAGTAGTACAGCAATAATAGAAATTATTATTCTGCTGCGGGTTACGTTTACGCCTAAAGAACGCGCGGTTTTATCCTCTAATGACAGTAAGTTACACTGACCTGTTACAAAGAACGAGGCAACTAACCCTATTGCGGCATATATCAGAAGCGTGGTAAAGTCATCCCAGGTTTTCATTGTTATGTTGGCGTTTACTATGCTTGCAACACCGGAATAATTGCTGCCTGTACCAGAATTAAACGCGCTCATTATCCCTGTAAACATGGCATTTACCGCCACACCTACTAAAATAATTCTAAGTGGAGACAGCCCGCCTTTCCACGAGAGGCTGTATACAAGAAGAAAGGCTACCATTCCTCCTAAAAACGCAAAAAGAGGAGTAAAAAAATATAAAGACGGAACAAATGCGGTAATCAGCACCGCTGCTAAAGACGCGCCGGAGCTTATGCCGATAATTCCCGGATCTGCGAGCGGATTTTTCATTACCGCCTGCAGCAATACGCCGGAAACGGCCGTTGCCGCTCCCCCTATCATTGCTATAAATATACGCGGAAACCGCAAATCATAAATAGTCGCCACATTTTCGTTGTATTCTACAAATAGTCCTTTAAACAATTCCAGCGGCGTCACCTTTAAGCTTCCTGTGTTTACTGCGAACAGAAATAGAATAATAAGCGCTGCCGCCGTAACTGCAAAGGAAATTATCTTTTTTCTTCTGCTTACCACAAGCAGTCCTCCTTAACTGCCGGAGTATTTTAGTCCGGCTATGTCAGCCTGAATAAAAGCTTTTTGCTGCCGGCGGCTGTTTTGTTTAGATTTGTAAGCCGGCGGAAACCATTTTAAGAAAGTCAAGTCATTCCTCACCATAAAGCATAGGCTGCAGTTCTTCCAAAGCCTCAGGATAATTAAATTTTGCGCTCATACCGAATTTATCATAAGACAAATCGTATACCCTACCCTCTTTGACTGCACGGAAGTGTTTCCATATGTCGTTTGTGGCAAATTCTTCATTAAACATTTCAACCACGTCATCAGGCAGAGCGTGCGCCGCACGGAGTATGATATCAGGGTCTTTTGTCTGCATATCTTCAGTATTTGCGTTAAGAAATTCCTGGTCAGTGCCCTCATATACGTTTATTCCGCCGGCAAGGCGCACAAGGCTTCCGACATAGCTGTTTTCCGTAGCCACTATATATGACCCCGGCAATCCCATAAGTACAAGTACTCTCGGTGCTTCCTTGCCCTTGTTCTTATCTCGATATTCCTCCATGAAAGCTTCATACTCGTCTATCAATATCCTTGCCTGTTCTTTACGGTCAAATTTCTCGCCAAGGCCTTCAATAGATGCGTACATGCCTTCTACACTCTTAAGATTTAAAAATATAGAATTTACCCCTATCGATGCATATTTAGGCTGCAAATCGCTCTGAAGAGTGCTGGGTGACAAAACGTAATCCGGGTTAAGTGATTTAAGTATTTCCAAATCCGGCGACATGGCTGTGCCAATCTGTTTTACATCATTGTACCGCTCAGGTATTACGCTGAGCGTAGACGAACATACGCCAACCAAGTCAAGCTCTAAACGGTCGCATATATCGGCCGTTGCAGGCGACGTAGCAATTATTCTCACATTATTGCCGGAGGCAATGCCGCCGCTGGTTTGCTCAGGATGCTGGTTAACACAGCCAGAAGCTACGCATAAAAGCGACAAGGCAGCAATAGCAGATATAAATTTTTTCAGTCTCATTATCCCGCCTCCTTACTTGCTCTTTTTCTTAAAGAAGCAGAAATACCATACAAGACCTCCGGCAATAAGCAGTAGAATTGCTCCGCCAATTATACAGCCGGCTATCAGAGCAGTATTATCCGCAGTTTCTCCGTTTACAGAGGTCTCGCTTATCAGGCTGCCGGTATTGTCGAACTCCTGCAGACCCGTTATTGTACTTGAAGAAAATCCGGAGGATGTATCGGCTGACGTTGATGATGCGCTGTCTGAGGAGGAATCAGCTGCAGAAAAGTCTGCTGTTGAAGATACAGGAGCAACGTCTGTCGGCTGAGCAGGTTCAGAAGCTTTCGAGCTGCTTGTGCTCTGGGCAGAAGGCGGCTCCTGAGATGCCGGAGTCTGTGCCTGCGACTGTACTGTTATACTTGTTACAAAGTCTCCTGAGCCAGCCTGCAAATCAGACACAGTTATATAGAATATAACCTCCCTGCCCATAGGGATAACGTACATGTTGCAGCGAATAACTGCGTTTTCGCTGGGGACCTGCATACGGTAGTCGGTTGTATCCTCTCCAAGATTTTCCTGCATAATTGAAACTGTCGCAGGAGTAAACGTACCGTTTCTCTCGCCATCAACCTGAAACTGATGATCCTTCGTATATTGGGAAAGCTTTAAACGTACGGTAATATATGTATTTCCATTTTCGTCGACCTCGACAAGGGCTTGTTTAAAAGTAGCACTATCTGTCATAGATTGGCCCAATACAGCAGAACCTTCTCCGCCGGAATCTTCAATTTTTCCGGTTCCTGGGTGTCTGTAATGCGGGGTCGCCGTTGCTGTATATATTCCGTTAGATGCGGCTAACACTTGTACAGAAGCAATGCCCGCCACAAGGGCGAGCATTGCTGCCATACTGCACAGTGCCCGATAAAGCTTTGATGCAGTATTAATCATATATTATTCTCCTCGTTTTGCTCTAAGTTTGCCGGACATTGCCATTGCTCCGACCATTCCCGCAGCAGCCGTTATAATAAGCAGCATAACAGCAGTCATGGAGTTATCTCCGGTTTGCGGATTTTTTGAATCAGCCGCAGTGCTTCCCTTCTCTACCAGCGCGTACTGGCTAAAGCTCTTGGCAACAACTACATAATATCCGTTTTCCGCCTTGCCGCTTATAAGAGTTTTGCTTCCATCATCATTTATGCGATAAAGCGCTACTTTACCCGCGTCATATCCATCCGGAATCGGATAGCTTACTTCTACAGTTCCGTTTGGCTGTACCTCTTTACCGGAAGCGTCAACAAAGTGTATTTCGTAGAGCTTAAATTTCTTGCCTACATCGCTCAGTGCTGAAGCGGCCTTGCTGTAATCACTTCCAGAGATTATTTCGTTAACGACAAGACGCACTCTTTCCTCAAACACGCCCTCGTCAGTGCTTACTTTTACACCCGTAGCCATATCTGTAATATCAACTGCCGGAGACAGTTTTATATTGTCATCTGATACAAAATCGTCCTCATCAGCAGCTGCCAGTGTGGACCAGTCAAGCTTAAGAAGAACATCTTGATCGCCTGTACCCGCAGAAATATCTTCCATTACCGGAACGTATACATGCAGCGGCACATATCCGTCGGTATCGTTAAGAGCATCATCTACCAGCGGAAATTTTATCAAGTCAGGGTATTTTATTCCCTCCGAAGAGCCGCCGGCCTGATTAAACTCGTCAATTACATCGCTTCCGTCAGCGTTTTTCTGCGTTGACAGTACCTCAGCCAATATGCGTGTTCCGCTTACAGTGCCATATTGACCGAAAATATATCCGTTATCATAATAAGAAAGTTCGGCAAGATATCCGAATCTATTTAAGTAGTGCAGTCCTTTAAAGTCCATTGTAATATAATATTTGCCGTCTTCTACCGTGAGCTTTATTGTATGATTTATAGCGTCATTGCTCATAGATTTCTCTTCACGGTTCATTTTTATCATTTCGCCGTAAACTGAGTATATTCCATCTTCAAGATTAAGCCTGTCAAGTTTTCCGTCCTTTACAAGTCCGTCAATTGCATCCTGTAATTCATCTAACCTCGTATTTATATTCGCCTGGCTGGCATTAAGGTCGGACGCTGTAGCTTCAGCATTTGTAATCGCCGTTTGCAGCGCATTCCATGAATCAGCAGTATATCCGTCTTTTTCCATGCTTTTTGCTTCGTCAATTAAAGCGTTAAGCTCAGAAATGTCCGCACGCTCTACAAGTGCATTCATAGCCTCTGTCAAATCATTTACCGCTGTTGTAACATCAGAAACCGATGCATTGTCATCATTTTGTACATTCTTTGCCGCAGTGAGCTTAGTTGAAAACTCTATCCAACTGTTTGGCGTATAATCGTCTTCTGCCTTGGCTTCAGCCTCTGTTATAAGTGTATTAAGTGATGATTTGTCGCCTTTCTCTTCCAAAGCGTTTACAGCGTCTGTGAGCTTCTTGGAGAGCTTCTTCTGCTCTTCATCAGTAAATTCTTTCTGATTGAGTATAGGGGTTTTATTAAAGCCTGTTCCGGTAAGTTCAAGGTCCCGAGACGGCCATATGTTTGAAAGTGTCTCCTTAACCTCTGATATGGCAGTCTGTAAAGCTTTATAAGAGCTGTCTGTATAGTTGCCTTTCTCAATCTCTGATGCGAGATACATCTGATACTGAACATTTCCCTCAGGATTGTCTACTTTTTCAAGTGAGGTCCAGTCAACCTGCATTCTGGCATATTGGTCTCCTGATGTAATTGATATTGCACCCATTACAGGGACAAATACATGTACATATGCCGCTTGATTTATGCCCCACTCAGTATAATTATCCGGTAAATCTCCCACTCCGTCTATTGTTATAGGGGTTACGTCCAAAGCTAAAACATGGGAATACGGATGGTTTACTATATCCACCAAAATTGCTTCGTCGCGGCCATACTGTCCGGCTGGCCGAGTCATGGTAGAAGGGTCGCTTCCATCAAAGGCGCTTTCAGAATTTGGGTCGTTGAAAGGGTCATAAACGACTTCACCATCAACAGTCCTGTGCTCCGCAATTACCGTTGCTGGAGTATATGTTGAATAATCGTCTATCGGTGAAAGCTTCCACGCCGTTGTCGTCACAGATTCGAGCTCCATCATGAATCCGTACATGCCAAGATAACCCATAGGCATAAATTCAACAATAGCGGTCGCTTTTCCACCTTCAATTACTATCATCTGACGGTAATCAGTGTCTTCGGGGTGTTTGCTGAGGAAGTCGTCGCTGCCTCTCAGCGCGGCATTTCCCATTGAGTTTCTGCCGGTGCTTTCAGAATGCTTAAGATTAATTTTTGCATAGTATAGTCCATCCTCAACCGGCACTTTTAGCTGAGTAACTGCAGAAGCGCCGTCAGGCAGGCTATCATTAGACGTACTGCCATCATTGCTCTGAGTAGTAATCGCCGCCGATGCAAGCAGGCTCCAAATTCCCATACTTAAAAATATCGCCGCCGCTAGCAGAAGCGACAAACCGCATTTTATCCAATTTCTTTTTGCAGAAATCATATTTATTAATTTCCTCCCTTTAATATTAATTAAACTTTACATAAGTTAGATTGAACTAACTCATAGTTTTAAAATAATGCCGGAAATCCGGCCGTAAGCTTTGCCGATAGCCCTCCTTTAATAATTTTTGTCTGAAAGCAAAAATTTTCTCTGCTCTCCGTTATATGCTTTGTTTTTTATGGAAACAATAACCGCAATATTTAGTTAGCAATTACTAACTCAAGATTTAAAAAAATACCCTTTAAAAGAGTCATTTTTAAACTTGCATTAGTATATCACCCTATAAAATATATGTAAATAGCTATTTTGTTTCATTTTAGAAACAAACTCAATGTTTAAATCCGTAAAGCCTTTAACCTGCGAAATTGCAATGTGTTTCAGTTGTGTAACAAAAAATTTTACTTCTTTAGCTAAATAATTAATAGAGTAAATATTGCTGTACTTACCGGCATATGTATAACTCCGGCACTACACTGCATTTTTAAGCAAACACTGCCGTGAAGCATTTTATCTCTTCCATTTCCCATCGATATAAACTGCAGAACATCGGCCGGCAGACAAATATATCTTCCCTCTTTTTTAGCATCAACAAACGTACTGTTGAACTTATACTGCAGTTTTTGTACCCTGCCGTCAATAATCATTCCGCTTTTTGCAGATGGAGCACTTACAGTTTTTATTGCAAGGTAAATTGTACCTATGTGATTTTTTATTACTAACTCACATGGATGCTCAAAGCCGTCGTTTCCCATAGATATATTGCTTCCGTTTTTTATATGTTCTCTATATATAACAAACGGGAAATAATAACTGCCGTCACTCATATTTTTACACAGCTCGGCACCGCTAAAACCCTGCTTGTCAGCAAATATTTCTTTTATATATATACGTTCTCCCTGCTCCTGAATACGCTCGAAAAGTATATCGGAAAATCCAACTGACAGCATTGAAATGGCATTGTCTCTCGCCTGTAGAGGAGGTAAATCCTGGTATTGCATATATCTCTGTACAATTTTTAGTCGTCTCTGATATTTTTCCGCAAGTCCTTTGCCGTAATCTGTAAGTACGGTTTTACGCGATTCAATTCTGTCTACTATACCCATTTTTTTAAAATTATCAAGCTGCCGTGTTATAA
>USGR01000019.1 GCA_900554165.1 uncultured Oscillospiraceae bacterium
TGTCTATGCTGTCGGCAGAGGTGCCGAGTATGGGTATGTTGTTCTTGCTCAGATATTTTGTCAGCTTAATTGCCGTCTGGCCGCCGTATGCTACGACAACACCAACCGGCTGCTCAATCTTAAGTATCGGCTCGACGTCTTCAGGAGTAAGCGGCTCAAAATACAGCCTGTCAGAGGTGTCAAAGTCGGTTGATACCGTTTCGGGATTGTTGTTGATTATCACAACGTCATAACCCTGACGCTTGAGCGCCCAGACGCTGTGCACGCTGGAGTAGTCGAACTCAATGCCCTGGCCTATGCGTATAGGTCCTGAGCCGAAAACAACAACCGTCTTGTGACCATTGTCCGGCTTGACAGACTCATTTACCTCGTCATAAGTAGAGTAGAAGTATGGCGTGGCCGCCTCAAACTCGCCGGCGCAGGTATCTACCATTTTGTAAACAGGATATACCTTATTTTTTATCTTTTGGCCGGATATTCGCTCAATGGCAGTGTCGGTAAAGCCCAGTCTTTTGCCGCGCATGTACATTTCGTCGTCAAGCTCGGACTTTGAAAGCTCAGTTTCATAATCTGCAAGATTTTTGACGGCATGTAAAAACCACATGTCTATCATTGTGGCCTCGTGTATTCTCTCAAGCTGCGTACCGCGGAGTATAAGTTCATATATCTGGAAAAGGCGTTCGTCGGTAGCGGTGTGTATTCTCTCAAGCAGTTCTTCCGACGGGGTGTTGCTCCACTTCGGCTCATGCGGTGTATCGAGAGAAATCTCAGCGCCTCTGACGGCTTTCATAAGGGCCATTTCAAAGGTGTCGCCCAGCGCCATGACCTCGCCCGTCGCTTTCATCTGGGTGCCAAGCGTGCGCTTGGTATATACGAATTTATCAAACGGCCACTTTGGCAGCTTAACAGCGACATAGTCGAGCGCCGGCTCAAAGCAGGCGTATGTCTTGCCGGTAACGGCATTGGGTATCTCGTCAAGCGTGTAGCCTATGGCTATCTTAGTGGCCACCTTTGCAATGGGGTAGCCCGTCGCCTTAGAGGCCAGCGCAGATGAACGTGATACACGCGGGTTAACCTCTATTACGGCATATTCAAAACTGTCGGGATTTAGCGCGAACTGGCAGTTGCAGCCGCCCTCTACGCCGAGTGCCTGAATTATGTTTATGGCCGCCGTGCGCAGCATCTGATATTCTTTATCGGCGAGCGTCAGCGCCGGCGCAACAACAATGCTGTCGCCGGTATGTATGCCGACAGGGTCAAAGTTTTCCATGCTGCATATGGTTATGCAGTTGCCGTTTTTGTCGCGCATAACTTCAAACTCTATTTCTTTCCAGCCGGATATGCACTTTTCAATAAGCACCTGAGTAATAGGGGAGAGACGCAGACCATCAGCCGCTATTTCGGCAAGCTCATGCTTGTTTTCGGCAATTCCGCCGCCGGTGCCGCCCAAAGTAAACGCCGGACGCACTATTACCGGATATCCGATATATTCGGCAAAGTCGAGCGCTGCATCAACGTCGGTGACCACCTTTGACGGAACGCAGGGCTGACCGATTTTTTCCATAGTTTCCTTAAACTTCTCACGGTCCTCGGCCTTATCTATACATTCTGGGTCGGCGCCGAGCAGAGTTACGTTGTACTCCTCCAAAAATCCCTCTTTTGCAAGCTGCATGGCAAGCGTAAGTCCCGTCTGCCCGCCGAGCGTCGGGAGTATGCTGTCTGGGCGCTCCGCCTCAATTATACGTTTAAGGGTGGTGCGGGTGAGCGGCTCGATGTATATTCTGTCCGCCATGGCGGCGTCGGTCATGATGGTGGCGGGGTTGGAGTTGACCAGCACTATTTCCAGGCCGTCGTCCTTAAGAGCGCGGCAGGCCTGTGTGCCGGCATAGTCGAATTCCGCGGCCTGGCCTATTACAATAGGGCCGGAGCCTATGACTAATACTTTCTTTATAGATTTATTCAGCGGCATTCTTATTTCCCTCCATCATTTCCATAAATATGTCGAACAGATATGCGGTATCCTGCGGACCGGCGGCAGCTTCCGGGTGGAACTGCACTGAGAAGCAGGGTGCGTTTTTATATGATACACCCTCGCAGGTACCGTCGTTGGCGTTTATGTGGCTTATATCGGCTATGTTGTTCGGCAAGCTGTCGTTTACAACATAGTAACCGTGGTTCTGGCTGGTTATGTATACGCGGCCGGTGCGCATATCTTTAACAGGGTGGTTTGCGCCGCGGTGACCGTACTTAAGCTTGGCCGTTTTGCCGCCGGCGGCCAGCGCCAGCAGCTGGTGCCCGAGGCAGATGCCGAAAGTAGGTATCTTAAGCTCAAACAGATTTTTGACTTCTTCAACTATATCCATATTTACCGACGGGTCGCCAGGGCCGTTTGAAAGCATTATTCCGTCGGGATTTATTGCTTTTATCTGCTCAGCGGTGGTATTGTACGGCACGCTTATTACGTCGCAGCCGCGCTCGTTTAAGCAGCGGCGGATGTTGTCCTTAGCGCCGAAGTCGAATAAAACCACTTTGTGCTTGGGATTATCTATTTTATATTCCTTTATCTCACTGGAAGACACAAGCGGAACACAGCGGCCGGGAGTATATGAGCGCAGCTTGTCCATGTCGACGCTGTCGGGGTCGGAGGTTATAACGCCGTTCATAACGCCCGTCTCTCTTATAATTTTGGTGAGTACGCGCGTATCAATGTCGCTCAGGCCTACAATATTATTATCCTTTAAAAAAGTGTCAATATCGCCTTCGCTTCTAAAGTTTGAAGGATACTGACACCATTTTTTAACAATATAAGCACTGGGATGCGGCTTCGCGCTTTCAAAATCCTCAGATATAATACCGTAATTACCGATAAGCGGGAAAGTTTGAACAACTATCTGACCATGAAAGCTTGGGTCGGTCAGCGTTTCAATATATCCCGTCATACCCGTTGTAAATACGACCTCGCCGACTGCCTCGGCTTTAGCACCAAAGGGGCGCCCCTTAAAAACAGTACCGTCGGCCAGCACAAGATATGCATATTCCGCCATTGTCATCGCTCCTTTTTATATATAAAAAAATCCACGTGCCCAAGCCCTGAAGCCGGGCAGTGAACACAGGATGTTCATCCTAAATATGATATCGCAAAACCTTGCAAAAGTCAAGATTTTTCTATTGTTATTTTAATATCTGCATATATCTGATTTTTACCTGAAATATCGATGAAAACCGACGGTCGAATTTTAGCATAGATGTGTATGCTTTGCAGAAAAAGAGGGTGTATCCGGCAGTAATGTAAAAATATAAAAACATATTGTTTATATGCTTTAAATTTGGGCAAAAAGCGTGATTGAAAAAAGAATAAAAAAATGTTAAACTATAGTGAATGATTTATTTGCGGCTGAGGAAAGTCAATACCCCAAAAGCTCAGGGCATTAATTTGCAGGGAGGATAAATAATGGATGTTGTTAAGGAGTTTGGCTCGCTTGTTTTTAATGAGCAGGTAATGCGTGAAAGGCTGCCGAAAGATATATATAAGGCATTGAGGCGCACGATGCAGGAGCGCAAGGATCTTAATATAGACATAGCAAACGTCGTCGCCAGCGCAATGAAAGACTGGGCGGTGGAAAAGGGCGCCACACATTACACACATTGGTTTCAGCCAATGACAGGCATTACGGCGGAAAAGCATGAGGGCTTTATAACTCCCTGCGACGACGGAAAGGTAATAATGGAATTTTCCGGCAAAGAGCTGGTAAAGGGTGAGCCGGATGCTTCAAGCTTTCCAAGCGGCGGTATACGCGCGACTTTTGAAGCAAGGGGATATACTGCATGGGACCCTACCTCTTATGCATTTATTAAGGACAAGACGCTGTGCATACCGACGGCATTCTGCTCATTCAGCGGCGAGGCGCTTGACAAAAAGACTCCGCTGCTGCGCTCAATGCAGGCAATAAGCCGTCAGGCTATGCGTGTAATAAAGCTGTTCGGAGATAACAGCATAACAGACGTTACTACTACGGTCGGCGCCGAGCAGGAGTATTTTCTTATAGACGAGAGCATTTACAAAAAGCGTCCCGACCTCGTATACTGCGGGCGCACATTATTCGGCGCGCGTCCGCCAAAGGGTCAGGAAATGGAGGATCACTACTTCGGCGTGCTTAAGCCGAGGGTGGCTGCGTTTATGGATGATTTGGACGAGGAGCTGTGGAAGCTTGGCGTGATTGCCAAAACCAAGCATAATGAGGTTGCTCCTGGGCAGCATGAGCTTGCACCGATGTTTTCTACGACAAATATTGCAACAGACCATAATCAGCTTGTTATGGAGATAATAAAGACTGTAGCCAAGCGTCACGGATTGGCATGCCTGCTGCATGAAAAGCCGTTTGCCGGCGTCAACGGAAGCGGCAAGCACAACAATTGGTCGATGAACACTAATACCGGCGAAAATCTGCTTGACCCGGGCGATACTCCGAGCGAGAATGCGCGTTTTCTGCTTATGCTTGCAGCTGTCATAAAAGCAGTGGATGAATATCAGGATTTGCTGCGCATATCCGTCGCAACTCCCGGCAACGACTGCCGTCTTGGCGGCGATGAGGCTCCGCCGGCTATAATATCAATTTTTCTGGGCGATGAGCTGACAGCTATATTAGACTGCATTAAAGATGGCAAGCCGTATGACAAGCATGCCGACGGCGAAAAAATGGAGGTAGGCGTCGACGCCCTACCAAACTTCCCGAAAGATACCACCGACCGCAACAGAACGTCTCCGTTTGCATTTACCGGCAATAAATTTGAGTTCCGCATGCCGGGGTCGTCGGTGTCAATAGCGGGGCCAAACTTTATAATAAACACAATAGTGGCAGAATCCCTTTGCCAGTTTGCCGACGAACTTGAAAAGGCGGATGATTTTAAAAAGGCCCTGACTGATATTATAAAAAGGACCATGATAGAGCATGACCGCATAATATTTAACGGCAACAATTACTCAGAAGAGTGGGTAAAAGAGGCTGAAAGGCGCGGTCTGCTTAATCTTAAATCTTCTGTTGATGCACTGCAGCTTTTCTCGCAGGAAAAAAATATAAAGCTGTTTGAAAAGCACGGCGTGCTGACTAAGGGAGAACTTTTGGCGCGTCAGGAGATTATGCTGGAAATATGCTACAAAACTATAAATATTGAAGCACTCACCATGCTCGACATAGTCAAGCAGCAGATAGCCCCTGCCATCATTGAATACATGTCTGACATAAGTCAAGCGATAAACGCCAAAAGGGCGGCTAATGAGAATCTGGGCTGTAAATTAGAGAATAATTTACTTGCGAAATTATCGTGCTTATCAGATGAGCTTGACGACAAAATAACCGAGCTTGAAACGGCGGTTGATGCAGCGAAAAAAGAGACGGATGCTATAGAGACCGCAAAAGTATATCATGACAGTGTGTTTGAAAAAATGCAGGAGCTGCGCAATGTGGCTGACGAGCTGGAAATGATTACTAAAAAGAGTTATTGGCCGCTTCCAAGCTATGGAGATATATTATACAGCGTAAAATAATTTTTGCGGCTTTGGTAATATAAATCAAAACTGAATATTTAAAAAAGCAGGTGATGCATAGACGGCATCACCTGCTTTTATTATGCTGACGTTTAGCGCAGGGGCTCTACATCGGGAGTTGGCGAGGAGCTGATGGCAAAAAATCCATGCAAATACAAAATAAAATAACTTTATAAAACTTTCGAAAATCTTAAAAAGCTGGTTATGTTTAATAAAATCGTAAATAGGTTTATAAATTTAAATAAAAAAAGAGCACTGCCGTTAAAAGACAGTGCTCTAAAATCAATCTATTATTCAAGCTCAAATGCACCGGTATAAAGCTGATAATATTTACCGCGTTCAGCCAAAAGCTTTTCATGGCTTCCGCGTTCAATTATACGGCCATGATCCATTACCATTATTACATCGGAGTTTTTAATGGTTGAAAGCCTATGCGCTATAACAAATACCGTGCGTCCTTTCATAAGCGCATCCATACCGCGCTGAACTATTGCCTCGGTACGCGTATCAATAGAGGAGGTAGCCTCGTCAAGTATCATAACCGGCGGGTCGGCTACCGCTGCTCGGCTTATAGACAAAAGCTGACGCTGTCCCTGCGACAGATTGCTTCCATCTCCGGAAAGCATTGTATTATATCCATCCGGCAGACGCGTGATAAAGTCGTGGGCGCCGGCTAGCTTGGCAGCGCTTATGCATTCCTCATCCGTCGCTTTAAGATTGCCGTACCGTATGTTGTCCATTACAGTGCCGGTAAACAGGTTTGTATCCTGAAGCACCATTCCAAGAGAGCGGCGCAAATCTGCCTTTTTAATCTTGTTTATGTTTATTCCGTCATAGCGGATTTTTCCATCGGCTATGTCGTAAAATCTGTTGAGCAGATTTGTAATTGTAGTCTTGCCGGCGCCCGTTGCACCGACAAATGCAACTTTCTGCCCCGGCTCTGCATATACGGTGATATTATGAAGAACCGGCTTGTTTTTCTCATACTCAAAGTCAACGTCAAACAGCCTTACATCGCCGGTAAGCCTCGTGTAAGTAACAGTGCCGTCGGCCTGGTGCGGATGCTTCCACGCCCATATGCCTGTGCGTTCTTCGCACTCTTTAATCTCGCCGTTTTCTATTTTCGCGTTTACCAGCTTTACATATCCATTGTCTACTTCTTTAGGCTCGTCGACAAGCTCGAATATGCGTTCGGCGCCGGCAAGTCCCATTACTACCGAGTTAATCTGCATCGACACCTGGCCTATATTTCCAGCAAACTGCTTCGACATGTTTAGGAAAGGCACGACAACGCTTATGCTGAGAGCCATTTGTGATATGCTGACGTTAGGTATGTCAGTAAGCAATAATATTCCGCCTGCCAATGCGACGATAACATACATTATGTTTCCGATGTTCATAAGTATCGGCATAAGGATGTTTGAATATCTGTTGGCGTTCCGCGATTCTTCAAACAGCATGTCGTTAATCTTGTCGAAGTCGGCTTTGCTTTCTTCTTCATGATTAAAGACCTTAACAACCTTTTGCCCATGCATGATTTCTTCGATATATCCCTCTTCCTTACCGAGAGAGCGCTGCTGACGTATGAAGTATCTTGAGGAGTGTCCGCCTATATACTTTGTTATAAGAATCATAACCGTCACACAGACAAGTACGACGAAGGTAAGCCATAAGCAGAAATACAGCATTATTATCAATATGGTCATTGTGCTGATTGCCGATATAAGCAGCTGCGGGAAGCTCTGTGATATCATCTGGCGCAGAGCGTCGATATCGTTGGTATAGCGGCTCATTATATCGCCGTGATTGTTCTGATCAAAGTATTTGATGGGCAGCCGCTGCATGTTGTTAAACATTTTTTCACGCATTTTCTTAAGCGAGCCCTGAGTTATTATCGCCATAAGCTGGCTATACGCAAAGCCGGATATGAGAGAGAACACATAAAAGGAAATGAGTACGGCGACGAGCATGAGTATCTGACTACCGACTGCCGACCAATCGCCCGACTGCCAGCTCTGCTCGACCATGGCAATAACGTTCTGCATAAACACCGCCTGTATTGAACTTACAATAGCGTTGATTATTATGCATATAAGTGTTACCGGCATCATTACAGGATAAAAGGAAAATACTGTTTTTATAACTCGTAAGGCAGTATGCTTTTTGGGAGTATTATTTTTCTTCATCACTGTCACCTGCCTTATTCTGAGATGTATATATTTCTCTATAAATCTCGTTGTTCTGCATAAGTTCAGCATGGTTGCCAATACCGTTTATTGTACCGCCGTCCATGACTATTATCCTGTCGGCGTCCTCCACTGACGAGGTACGCTGCGCTATAATTATCTTGGTGGTTTCAGGTATGAACTCGCGCATGGCTTTTCTTATAAGAGCGTCGGTTTTCGTATCGACAGCGCTGGTAGAGTCGTCCAAAATAAGTATCTTTGGCTTTTTGAGGAGCGCACGCGCTATACACAGACGCTGCTTCTGTCCGCCGGACACATTTGCGCCGCCCTGCTCGATGTATGTATCGTAGCCGTCGGGGAAAGTGGATATAAACTCATCTGCCTGGGCAAGCTTGCATGCGTGAATCATTTCTTCGTCGGTAGCTTCCTTGTTGCCCCAGCGCAGGTTTTCTTTTATAGTGCCGGAGAAAAGTATATTTTTCTGAAGTACCATTGCTACCTGATCTCTAAGCGTCTCCAAATCATATTGCTTAACATTAATTCCGCCGACTTTTATATCGCCCTCAGTGACGTCGTAAAGCCGAGATATAAGCTGAACCAGCGTCGATTTTGACGAGCCGGTGCCGCCTATAATTCCGATTGTTTCACCCGATTTAATATGTAAATCTATGTTGGCGAGTGCCATGCGTTTGGCTGATTTTGAATACTTGAAGCTCACATGGTCAAAGTCTATCGAACCGTCCGGCACGTCATATACCGGATTTTCCGGATTGGAAAGCGTGCTTTTTTCATCCAACACTTCAACAATACGCTTTGCTGATTCCGCCGACATGGTTATCATAACAAATACCATTGACACCATCATAAGGCTGTTGAGTATCATGAAGCTGTAGATAAGCAGGGCGGATAACTGACCGACATCCAAATCCAGACCGTGGCTCGTTATTATTGTATAAGAGCCGAAAGAAAGCACAAACGCTATAACGGTATAAATGCAGAACTGCATCATAGGGTTGTTGAGTGCAAGTATACGCTCAGCTTTTGTAAAGTCCTTGCAGACGTCCTCAGCAGCTCGGCCGAATTTTTCCTCTTCATAGTCCTCGCGGACATATGACTTAACAACTCGCATGGCCTTAACATTTTCCTGTATTGAGTTGTTGAGCGCGTCATACTTTTTAAATACCTTTCTGAAAAGCGGCATTGCCTTGCGTATAACGAGGAAAAGTCCCAATCCCAAAATTGGCACCAATATAATGAAGATGAAAGCCATTTTACCGCCCATTACGAAAGCCATTACAAACGCGAAAATGAGCATAAGCGGGCACCTTATAGCTGTTCGTATTATCATCATATATGACATTTGTACATTGGTAACATCGGTAGTCAGACGCGTTACAAGGGAAGATGTTGAAAATTTATCAATATTCTCAAATGAATATCCCTGTATATTATAGAACATGTCCTTGCGCAAATTTCGCGCCAGCCCGCATGAGGCTGTTGCACAGGTTGAACCGGCGGCTGCGCCGAAAATAAGGGATATAGCCGCCATTGCTATGAGTATAAGACCGTATACTGCAATTTCTCCCAAGGTGCATTCGGCCTTTATCCGATTTACAAGTCTGGCGATTACAAATGGAATTATACATTCCATCACAACCTCCACCGACACAAGTATAGGAGTTAAAATGGAATCCTTTTTGTACTCTCTTATACTGTGCGCTAATTTTCTTATCATTAAATCTACCTCTTTTCACTGACAAAAATAAGAGGCGTTTGCCGATTTATATTTCAGAAGTTATAACTTTGGCAAATGCCGCCTAATCATATTCCTTTGTACCATAGCTTTTATTAGCATACGGCGTTGCTTTAAACCTCCTGTCATTCTCCAAGGTGCGCCAATGCATAAGAAGAATACGAAGCATTTCCAACAAAGACTTTTTCTGCTCAGCATTAAGGCAGGAAAGCATTAAAGACACCTTTTCTTCATATTCGGACTGCATCCTGATTGCTTCAGCTTTTCCGGCTTCAGTAAGTCTGAGCACTATCTGACGGCCGTCGGTATCACTTCGGCTTTTTTCAATAAAATCGTCATTTTCGATTTTAGTCAGTATCTCACTCATTGCACCGGATGATATGCCTAACTCATTTTGCAGATTGCACTGTAAAATTTCTCCATTTTCGAGAAGGACCGAAAAAATACGCCTTCTGCCGTACTTTCCGCCCATCCTATAGTGCAGAAAATGTCCGCATGAACCCAAGCTCGTTATTATTTCATGCTGTAAAGAAATATCGCTGTCTTTCACTCTTGGTACTCCTTTTGATTACTTCATAAATTATACCAAAGCAGCAAAAAAATGTAAAGGTACCAAGAGATTTTTAATTGTAGAAGTTGGGCAGTAATGTGTGTATTTTATTAGTTAAAAATGACAAAATATAATATATAATATAGTTTACATAATAATAGTTGGGGAGTGGAAAAATAAAATATTGCATGACATCTAAAATGCAGTACTAAAATAAAATTATATAATAGAATTAAAATATTAGAAAATTATAGGGCCGCTGATAGTAGTCTAAAT
>USGR01000020.1 GCA_900554165.1 uncultured Oscillospiraceae bacterium
ACCGGGCTCTGCCCGGGGTAGCTCGTCGGCAGCGTCAGATGTGTATAAGAGCCGGGGGCCTTGGCCGCTTTCGCCGCAATGACGGCGATATTCTCTGGACTGGCATAGAAGATAAAGCAGCTATAGAAAAAATACAGCGGCAGCTGACGCAGGGATTGCTCTCAAATGGATTTAAGATAGAAGCGCGCACCTTTAAGCCGCATATAACCCTCGCGCGCAGAGTAAACATCAGCGATGATAATTATTATACCGCAAAGCATATTTTTTGTACAGCAATAACCTCTTACGCTAAAAGAATAAGTCTTATGAAGTCGGAGCGCAAGAATAACAAAATGGTTTATACCGAAATATATGGCAAAGATTTATTTTAGTGTTTTTTCCGACTAAGATTTTTTCGCGGCCTTGTTTGCTTTTAAGACGCCATCGCTACGGGATTTTAAGATAAAGCTGTATTTTATTTATCTAAGTAAAAGATATAGTGAAATTGTGGTTTAAAAATGCTTTATGCGGGCCATGCCGCCAGACTAAAATTTAAAGTACGCAAAAATATATCATTACGGCTTGCCGCCGCTTATAATAAACAGGCATTATTACAGATTTACGGCAATTTAAAATGCTCATTATAATATGCTTCCATAAATCTGATGCTTATAGCTTTTATCAGTTCAGCCGCCGCAAAAATTTTGCTTTTTGTGCAGGCGGCAAAAGAAAAGGACAGCTTCTATGCTGTCCTTTTCTTTTTATTTTATAAAACCTTAATAGCCAATTTACTATTTTTTCTTTCCATTTTTACCGCTGGATTTTTTATGAGATGTCGAAGAAGCTGAACGTGAAATTTTTATCCACAGCGGTCCTGCCACAAACATCGAGAGGACAAAGGAGGCGGCAAGGCCGAGCAGAAGCGGCAGCATATATCTCGCAATTCCAAAACTGCCTGTAAAAAGTGATACTACTATAGCAACAATAATAGCGAGACATATTATGCAGGAAGATATCAAAAGCGGCTTAAACGCCTGACCTATTGATAAATTCATAATCTCTTCTTTAGATGCTTTGTCAACAAGCTCAACTTTTCTTTCGCGGTACTTTTCAAATATCATTGATACATTATACGCCGTGTAGCAGAATACCGCCGCCAATGATGCAAAGAAGAAATCGCTAAACGGTACGCGTATTATAGCATATATAAAGAAAAGTAACGCTGAAGCTATTAAGGCCGTCACAGCAGATGATACAAAAGCACTGAACCACCTAAGCTTATTAAATCTTATCCATACATATATAAAGAGCAAAACTGCAAGTATTAATACGGCATATAAACATTTAAGAGTGAACATGCCCATTGAGTCCGACGTTATAACGGAGCTGTGCCCGCCCTCGGCATAAAAGCCAAATATAAGCTGAACAATAGCACCTACTACAGCAACCGCAAGCGATATGAGCAAAACCAGCTTCATCTTGCCGGTAAACACCTTTTTATCAGTCATTGTTAACACCTCCGTAAAGCGATGGACGTCTCAATGCCTTAAAGCCCGACAAGCCTCTAAGTATTATCCTTGATACTATTGCGTTCATAAATGCACCGAACAGTACACCGCCGAACAGTACATACGCAAAATAATATACATGGCCTTCTACCGGCGTTCCAAAGAAGAATATGTTGCTAAATATTCTTGCCGTGAAGCTGTGGCCAAACCCAAACGCACCCATAAGCACTATTGCTATTACCGCCAGTACTATTGTGCTGCCTATAAGCCCCGGCAGAGTCTTCTGATATCCAGTTATTACTGCGCCGTCTATTGTTCTGTCATTGTTTATCTCTGCCTTAATATTAGAAGCCGTCACCATTGCTGTAGATATACCCACAAACATTGATATCAATATTGCAGCAGCTACAGGTAGAGTAAAGGTTATCGAATTTACCGGAGAGAAGAAACCTGTCATGACCGCCATAAGTCCTGCTGCCTGGCCTATAAGCGCGATGCTCGCCGCTATGCCCGGCAACTTGTATTTTACTATAAGCACTATTATCGCTGCAACTAAAAGCACGCCCGCTGATATAATAAGCGTAAGCATAACATTGTCGCCCATAGTCGGCGTAAATGCGTCATAAGTGTCTGTGCTGAGCTCAAACGGCAAAGAACCAGAATTCATCAGTCCAGCAAGGCGATACGCCTCATATTCTCCAGACATTGTTATATTAAGCTGCCCGTTGGTTATCGCTTCTGATATTGAAGGAGATGCTACGTTCTGTCCATCAACCCACACCGACAAACTGCTTACGCCGTTTGTGCCAGCCGCCATTGCATCAGAACCGGCAGATGTGAGATATATCCTTATATAATAACCGTTTACCGCATCATACATTACGTCGGCACGCTTTATACCGCTGTTAGAATCAACCAAAACATTTGTGTTCGTTGTTCCGCTGCATATTTGTACAAAGCCTATTTGGCCCATGTCATAAAATGCCTCTGCCACTGTTATCTCATCATTATCATAATTCTGATGATGAACTGTGAGCTTGCCAGATTCCTCATTAATGCTTATGTCATAATCCGTAAGGCGGAGATATTCCATTCTTGTCATAAGCTTCTGCTTAATATTTTCCAGCTCTTCCATTGTCGGTACACCGCCGTCCTCTGTCTCCGGCGTATACACCGTCTGCCAGCCGCCGCCGGCATCCATTCCCAAACGTATGTCGCTGTAATCCTTGAAATATATTATCCTTTTCTCGCCAAAATAATTATCTGCGCCAAATACAGAAAAATATGTAAAGGCAAATACAAGCAGGATAACTATGATTGAAATAGGTTTACCCGCCTTTTTCATGGGCACATCCTCCAAAACATAAATATTTTAAGCCTTGGTCAGCAAACTGCATCATAGATAATATTATATTTTGCAAAACAGTAATTGTCAAATAATATTAACATATTAATTGTAAACAATTATTTATTATGCATTTTCAATAATCTTTTTCGCTGATATAATCTTAAGCGCAATGCAGAACAATTCCATAGCCATTTTAAGCTCGTCAACCGACGGAGACGTCGGAGCAATACGTATATTCTTATCCGACGGATCTTTACTGTAAGGATATGTTGCGCCGGCAGGAGTAAATATAACGCCTGCGTCTTTGCACATTGCCACCGTTTCAGAGGCACATCCATCCAAAGTATCTACGCTTATAAAATATCCGCCGCGCGGGTTTGTCCATTCTGCAAGGCCGGTGCCGCCAAGCTCTTTCTCAAATACTTCTATTACCGCTTCAAATTTGGGGCGAAGTATGGCAGCGTGCTTTTCCATATGAGCCTTAAGCTCCGCCTCTGTTTTAAACATGCGCGCATGCCTTAATTCATTGACTTTATCGGGACCTATTGTCTGCGTGGTTATTCTCGCCTTAATCAGTTTCATATTATCAGCGCTTGATGCCACTGCGCTCACACCAGCACCGGCATATACTATCTTCGAAGTAGATGCAAACACTATGAGCCTGTCCGGACTGCCTGCAGCAGCGCATTCGTCGATAATAGAAGCAAGCTGGTCGTCGCCGTAAAGACTGTGAACCACATATGCGTTGTCCCAGAAAATTCTGAAATCCGCCGCAGCCGTCTTCATGGAAGCCAGGCGTTTCACCGTCTCGTCGCTGTATATATACCCCTGCGGATTTGAATACTTAGGCACACACCACATGCCCTTAATCATATCATCGCTCGCTACAAGCTTCTCTACAGCATCCATATCCGGTCCCTGAACAGTCATAGGAACGTTTATCATCTCTATGCCAAGCGTCTCGCACACCTTGAAATGGCGGTCATATCCCGGCACAGGACACAAAAACTTCACCTTTCCCTGCTTCATCCACGGCTCGCCGCCAATCCCTAACAGCATCGCCTGCGATATCATATCAAACATAAGATTTAAAGATGAATTTCCGCCGATTATTACATTATCAGCGTCGGCGCCCATTATGCCGGCAAACAGCTTTCTAAGCTCCGGCAGGCCGAACGGCACGCCGTAATTGCGGCAGTCGGTGCCGTCCTCTGCAAAGGCGTTTTCAAAGTCGACATTGTGGAAAAACTCCTTACTGAGCGCAAGCTGCTCAAGCGACGGAATCCCCCTCGACATATTCAGCTTAAGCCCCTTGCTTTTCAGTGCATCATAACGAGCCTGCTCGCTTTTTAATGCGTCAGACAGCTCTGCCTTGGTCATCTTATCAAATCTCATGCTATATATCTCCCTCTGCCTCATCGGCAATTAATATTAAAAAAGCCGGAAGACATTACTCTTCCTGTTAACTTACTTATTTTAATATATAGCCATGAATATATCAACATTTTTTTAAAGCTGACAGACAAAAAATCAATATTTTTGCCCTTTTCTCTCGGCTTAAAAGCTTTTTAGTTCTTTAAAATGAAAAAAAGCCGCGCTCGAATTATGAGTACGGCTTTAGTCTCAGCTAAAAATGTAAGTCATATTCACTGACAAACGACCTGCACTTTATGCAGGCTAAGCGGCAAACACATCTGCAAGCTCATACCGCTCAGCTCTTATTTGTGCGGAAAAATCCCTGCAGCACCGTTTTTCTGCCGTCTTCTATGGCGGTGTTTATAAGACTTGCAAAGTAGCCGGCGGCAAATCCGTAATTAATGCCGACGGTGACAATTCCCGGCGTCTGCGCCTGAGCGGATGCAAGCAGCGCCGCCATGCCGTTTACACATGAATCAGAGGTAGTATCGGTAGGCACTGCTATTACCGGCTTCTGCGTTATATTCGCCAGTATTGACGCAAGTGCATCACCCGTGCCTATTACCGCTATTATCGCCGACGACTGCATTATTTTTTCATCTGCATATATTCTCCCTATGCATGACGCGTCAAGATTATATATGCACTCTGTCACCGCACCGAACATCTGACAGGTTTCGGCGGCCTCCTGTGCCGGCTGCATTGCGGCAACTGGAGACACGGCTATTGTTATCAGCCCGGTTTCTGCAGGGACCGTCTGCTGCAGCGATATGGTTCTGGCAAGCTGATTATATCTTGCTTTACGGTAATTCTGCATTACAGCGCGATAATACGCCGGAGAAGCATGTATAGCCAATATATCGTCGCCTTGCGCAGCAAGCTCTATAAACATATCTCTAAATTCATCGCATTTTCTGCCGGAGCAATTTATAATTCTCGGTCCGGTGTATTCAGCCGGAGTGTATGGGAAGCTCCCGCAGCACACGGAGCTTATGCTTTCCTCTGCCTGCTCGACGCTTATCGTGCCGTCTCTTACCGCCTGTAATAATGTATTAAGATTCAAAGCAAAAACCCCTTTGTCTTTATATTTGCTTTATTTGCAAATCCGCACATATATTTAAGCCGCTTATGCCGCCCGTTTAAATATATGCTATAGTTATCATAAATATTTTCGTTTTTATAGCTTTTATCATTATTTTGTTTGGGTATACATATGTTGTTTTTGTTTCGCTCATATTGGACATTCATTTCAGTGCTTGGTTCTGCTAAGGCTTGTGCCGTGTCTCGCTTACATATGCTGCCGAACTTTATCATTTACAAGTATTAGATGACGCAGTATAAACGCAAAATTCACACCTACACATTTAAAAGCAGAGATGCAATAACATAGACAAGAAAAGATACTGTGTAAGCGGCAGCTATATAAAAAATAACCGCCGACCAGAACCATTTTTTAGACGGCATTTCACGCCTCATAACGGCGAGCGCTGCCGAGCAGGGCGGCGCAAGCAGATTAAATACCATAAAGGCAAGGCCTGCCGCCGGGCTTATTATACCGGAGGAGAGCACCGATGCTATCGGAGCTGAAATAGATGCTTTAGCACCTGTTTCTCCTGCACCATAAAGCACGCCGAGTGTAGATACGACGGCTTCCTTTGCAATAATGCCTGCCAGTATTGCCACCGGAAGCTGCCAGTTGTCGCCAAATCCCATAGGTTTAAATATTATAAGCATCGCTTTGCCTATGCTTCCCAGCATACTGCAGGATGGGTCGTCTACCATTTGCAGCGAAAAGCTGAAATTCTGCATAAACCATGCTGCCGCCGACGCCAAAGCTATTATTGTGCCCGCCTTTGTTAGAAAGTGCTTCATTTTTTCATACAGGCTTATCGATATATTTCTTATCGTCGGCATGCGGTATGAGGGCAGCTCCATTATAAATGCTGCATCGCCGTTTTTGAGAGCTTTCTTCTTTATTATCAGCGCCGATATAAGTGCAACGGCTATGCCTATGCCGTAAATCAGCACCATTACAGCTCCCTGATGCTCGGCAAAAAACGCAGCCGAAAAAAGGCCGTATATCGGCAGCTTAGCGCCGCAGGACATAAAGGGTATAATGGTAATTGCCAACGCTTTGTCCTTTTCGTTTTCTATGGTACGGCATGCCATAACCGCCGGAACGCTGCAGCCAAATCCCATAAGCATTGGCACAAACGATTTTCCCGAAAGCCCTACTTTACGCAACGCTCCGTCCATTATAAAAGCCGCCCTCGCCATATAGCCGCTCGATTCCAATATCGTTATAAAGAAAAACAACAGCAGTATCTGCGGCATAAATGCTATAACTGAACCTATACCGC
Source organism: uncultured Oscillospiraceae bacterium (assembly GCA_900554165.1). The sequence goes on from USGR01000020.1 coordinate 6,612, forward strand.
CCATAATTCCGTCGATTATCAGGCTTTCAAGCCAATGCGCCGTTCCCATCTTGGTCAGTATGCTTCGCAGCGCATTAAGGCATACATCAACCCCTCCCTCAACTGCGCTGTGCAGCAGTGCGCCCGGCATCGGAAGGCCAAACATGCTGCTGGAAAAGGTGAGGCTGAAAATCAGCGCCATTATAACGGCAAATATTGGTATGCCGAGCACTCTGTGCGTAAAAAGCTTATCGGCTTTGTCCGACGCAGTCGTGCTGTAAATTTTCGACTTTTTTACCGCAGCGCTGCAGCACTCCTCTATAAAATTATATCTTGCCGCTGCCGCCGCCGTTTCAATATCTCCGTCCGGCACACAGCGCTTTGCATCAGCGTATATTGGCTTTATTTGCAAATCTGCCGCCGACGCCAATTTGATATTGGCATACGCCTCAATGCCCTCCTCCAAAATTTTTGCGGCGTAATATGCGGCGTGCTTTATACCGCCGGACTTTAAAAGCTGCGATATGCTTTTTACATATTTATTCAGATTATACTCATGCAGCGTACTTATGCCCACACGCTTTAACTGTGCGGCGCGCAATACCGCTTCCATAAGCTCGTTAAGGCCTCTACCCTTGACGGCCGATATGGCAATCACCTCTGTCCCAAGCTTTTCCGAGAGCTTTTCGGCGGAAATATACATCCCGCGCTTTTTTGCTGCATCCATCATATTAAGCGCTATTACTATTGGTATATCCGTCTCTATAAGCTCGGTTGTAAGATATAGGCTGCGCTCTATGGCCGCTGCGTCTACTATATTTATTATTACGTCCGGAGTATTTTCGCCGCCTACTATGTACCGCCTGGCTATAGCCTCTTCTGGCGAATACGGAGAAAGCGAATATATTCCCGGCAAGTCGGTAAGGCTTATCTCCTCATTTTTTATTTTATATCTGCCTTCTCTACGCTCAACTGTGACGCCCGGCCAGTTGCCGACGTGTGCATTGCCTCCGGTCAAAGCGTTAAAAAGAGTGCTTTTTCCGCAATTTGGATTTCCTACCAGCACTGCTTTTACAGGCATATAATTTCCTCCGCTTCCAAAATGCCGCCGAAAGCTTGCCAAAATACGCCAATATGGCAGCCTGTGCGTATAAATTAGACTATCGGCAATATAACGAGGTCGGTCAGGTCAATATTCACAGTCCTCTGACTATAACAGTTCCTGCCTCCGCTTTCCTTAATACGAGGTCGTAATTTCTCAAAAAAATCTGCATTGGGCCGCCAAACGGCGCAGATTTCTTCACAAGTATTTTTGTGCCGGGAGTAATTCCCATACTAAGCAGCTTCTTTTTCAGCGCCGGCGCTGCGGTTATATTTATTACTGTGCATCTTTTGCCCGGCAGTATATCTCTTAATGTCATAAGCCGACTCCATTTTACCGTTTAACTTGTCTCTGCTATAAAAATATAATATTATAATTGCCGTTTTATGCATCTGCTTTTAAAATGGGTATTGAAATAGTCGGCTAGATAGTTTATAATATCTAAAAGTTAGATATGGACGCTTAGCTCAGCTGGTAGAGCATGCGCTTGACGTGCGCAGGGTCAGGGATTCGAGTTCCTTAGCGTCCACCACCAGGCTGAGCCTGGACGCATGTCCGCGTTCCAAGCTCGGTCTTTTTTTCACTCTTAAGCTCGCGCTTATAGCTTGCTGCATTTTACAGCACTTTACTATCAGGCTGAGTGGCTCAATTTCGCATTTTGACTTTATTTAAAGTGCAATTATTTTTGTCGGTAAAACATATTTTTAGTATAACTTTTTTATCTGTCTTGGTTTAAATCATACTTTGTGATTTAGCGTAAAGTGAGTTTTTTTAACATGCCATTAAATAGAGTGCAATTATTTTTATCATTTTTTGACCCAGCAGTGCTTTTGGTGCCTCAAATTCTGCTTGGACTGTATTTTTTAGTCTGTTTTGGTTTTCTATTGTAAATAAAATCACCTCAGAAAGGACTTTAACTCCTTTTTGAGGTGATTTTTTGCTTTTTTATTTTATGTGTATGTAAAAATAAGTCTAAAATTTACTTTTTAATTTAAATTGAGCGTATAATATTAAAAACCTTAAGTTAACTTCTCCTGATTTATTATTAAAAAATCAAGCTCAAGCATATTATAGCTTAATTGCTTTCTTCGTATTTCTCCAAAATATAGCGGCTATAGCATGTACGGCATACTCTTTCCTTGCCGCTGTCGGATACGGTACCAGTAAATACGCTCGATGAATTCTTTATATGCTGGCAGTCATCATATAAATGATAAACTTCTCCGCTCTTCGTCCAATAACATTTATCATCCTCATTAATAATCGCACTATCTGACTCGTTATGATCGCCGTCAATATTCGCGACAGAGTCACTGTCCGACACAGTAAAACTTTGAGAATTATCATCCTCTGAATATGTATTCTCATCCCATGTCCCGTTCGGAGAGCTTATGCTTAATATTTCAGATATGCTTGATACATGACCTCCGCTTGCAAATATAGCGCTATTATGCGGCATACATATGTATATCATCAGGAAAACACTGCATATAATCAGACTTACAGATGCAGGTATAAATAGGCTTTTCGTCCGAGATCTTATTTTTGCATATTTCTGTACATATTCTGCAAAACGATGGGCTTCTTGCTCCTTTGTTATGCCAGTGCTGAGTATCGTATTGTCGGCATGAAAATGATTTAAATAAATATGCCCCTCTTCATGCAAAAACAATAGCTTCTCATCCTCGGCTGATAAGCCCTCTCTTATAAACAATATTTTATATTTATTGTCAAAGTAAGTAAAGCAGTTTACAAGACGCGTGATTTAAATGATTGCCTTAACGGGAAAATAAAAATTAAAGCCAGTGATTTTATTGCAATTTGTAAAGCGCTCAATTTAGATATCGACTTTTTTAGATAATAAATGCGTTTATTTTTATTTTACATTAGTATATCATAAATCTACTGTTTGGTCTATATAAATCCCCTTATTTTTTGGTTTTATTAGTCAAGAAGTTTTTTATTATGTTTATGCAATCATTTGATTTTAACACTTTTGCTTATTTTCCCTTTAAATAGCATAATCTATTCTTATGCAGTAAGGTAAAAGCTTGTGGAAGGTGATATAATCTATGAAAGTACCTGATTTAAAAACTGCTATTAAAATATATTATCAATACCCAGCCGGTCTTGGCACAAAACAGATTGCTGATTTGTTCGGCGTAAGTCAGTCTACTGCGTTTAATATGAAAAAACAGGTTCAAAAAATTATGCGTGAAAGAAACATCAAATGCTGGAAATCTTCAGATATACATACCCAAACCGCTTATGAGCTCTGGGGAATGGATATTAACGATCTTGAAAGAAGATACAAAAAGCTATTATCGCTTGGATTGATAACAGATAACAATGAGAATTAATTTTATAGCAATGTTTCTTGTTATTTATATTTTGCGCACTAAATTAATTT
>USGR01000021.1 GCA_900554165.1 uncultured Oscillospiraceae bacterium
GTACAATTAACAAATCGGTTTAACAGCCGGCTGATTGTTTTACTAAGCGGCTGCAACAGGCATTAGCACATAAAAAATTCCCGGCTGACTAAAGTCAGTCGGGATAATTATTCTGTATAAGCAGCTGTGTTAATCCTGCGACGGAGCCTCCGTTACAAGGATTTCAACAGGCACCGAGTAAATGGTCATGCTGTAATCTCCGAACGGGAAAGTGTGGCGGAGTATTATAGAAGCTTTGCCCGGATGTACGCCGGTTACTTTACAGCCATTGACAGATACATATTCTCTGCCGTCCGTTACGAAGATGTCGCACTCAGCAAGCGACTTATTTTTAAGTCTGTTTGTAACAAAGCCCTTTATGTCAATGCTTTGCCCTGCAGGCACAGAATAAACCGACTTTTCGGATGTCAAGTCTACAGGATATTTGGCCGTCCATTCGCAGTTGTTGGTGGTCATGCCGCCCATAACGTAAAAATACTCTTTATATAAATTATCGGCTCCCGGAGGATTTTCATAGGTCCACGGCCACGCGGTAAGCCCGCGGTGCATAAGATTTTCATAGTAATACCTGTTTGTTCGGTTTATATTAAGATCCATGCAGGCGAAATTCTCCGTCGCTAAATTAATATGGCGCTCACATTCTTCCATTACATCCTTTTCAGGATCTATAATGAGCCATAAAAAGCCCAACGATATATCCGGCGCTTTTTTGTGCAGGTACTGAAGCATTTCTGTAAAGAAAGAAATTACGCAGATATGCGAGCGCATGTCATACTTATCGGTAATTTCTAGGAATTTGTCTACTATCTCAGAATTGTTTTCCTTTATTTCGACAAAAAGTACGCAGTCATTATTTTTATTATATTCAAGGAATTCTTCATATGATGGAATAAGCGCGCCTTCATATTGTGTACCTTTCCACAGCTTATCAGCAGTAGTGTGAGTAAGCTCGTCAAATGTCATTTCGCGAACAAGCCCACTGCCTTCAGATGTGCGACCGAAGTTATCATCGTGCATTATAATAAGCTGTTTGTCAGATGTAATGTGTATATCGGTTTCAAGAGTTTCGGCACCGCACTCAACAGCGCGCTTAAAGCTGGGCATGGTGTTTTCCGGCGCCTGATCTGGGATGCCGCGGTGTCCTATTATGAACGGGTGACGAACAATAGTATTTTCCATTGGATAAATTTCATAAGCTGTGCGTATTTTATCCGGGTCTGCAGTAATTATACCATTGGGCCCATACTGTATTATGCAGTGCAGCTCTGTATCAGATGTAGAATCGTCGAATAAAAATACTGTAATCATACGCTGCTGGAGATAACGCAGGAGCGGACGAGAAGCTATGCTGCCGTTTATTACCGCGGTTTTGGCATGATGCGAATTAACAGAAGAAACTATGCTCATAGGCTCTTTAATTTCAGTCATAGCACGGAAATCTATAACTCCGCGAGCAGTAGGAAGTGCTTCGCGCATTTTTTTAACAAGCTGCATGTCGTCCGACATAACCGAAATATCCGTAATATTATATTGCTTGCAGAAGTTTATTACAAAATCAGCTGCCGCCTCGCTGCGCACATAAAGCGTGAGAAGCATTTTACAGGCCACTTTGCAACAAACATCATAAAGGCTGCCCAACACCACAGAGCCATCTTTATTATAGCATATTCCCATATTGTCCACATAAACTATAATAGTGGAAGGTGGGACAATCAGCTTGAGCATATCATCCACAGAATCGGTTTCACATAAAACCGTAGGCGGACTTTTTATACCCGTGTTATATCTCCTGTCTATAACAGTAAATGGAAGCAAAGAATCGTTTTTCTCAATCATATTCTAGCAGACCTTTCTGCTGCAATATGCAGCATTTTATAACTAAAGTAGGTAACTACTGTATGCTGATATATTATATTACAAAACTTTCATTTAGTAAATACCAAAAATTGCATAATATTCTATTGCCGAAATTTATTAAAGGGGTTATACTAATAAATAGAAAAAGATTTTGATGTAGGGCATATAAAACGTCTTTACAGGCGGGCATAGAAAGATTTACTTTAAACATTATTGCTGCTTAATAATGATTTATATATCTTTTAAATAAATTATATACAGGGATGACTGGAAATGACAGATCTTCATATACATACAGTGCTGTCTGACGGCAGCATGGAAACGGAGGAAATAGCTCAGCTCGCGAAATACGCGGGACTTAAGGCAGTGGCGATTACTAATCATGATACGCTATATGAGGGCGATGAAAGCATAGGCGGAATAAGAATAATACCCGGGGTAGAGATGTCCGCGTATGATTATAAACGTGAACGCAGGGTACACATATTATGTTATATGTGGAAAGATAAGGGCCCCTTAGCATCTCTTTGCGATAAAATATTGTCTGACCGCCGCGTAGCCGGAGAGATAATGATAAAACGCGCGGCGGAGCATTTTTCAATAGACGAGAGATTTTTTATTAAACGCACTGAAAAGTCCAAGTCGATATATAAGCAGCACATAATGAAAGGGTTAATGGACGCCGGATTTTGCACATCGATATTTGGAGCAGATTTCAATTATTTGCTGAACAGTGAAAGTGGTATACTCACGGAGAAAATAATATATCCCGACCCGTATGAAATTATAGAAGCGGCGCGTGCGTCGGGTGCGGTGATAGTGCTTGCACATCCGCCGGTATACGACAGCTTTGACTTAGCGGAGGAGCTTGCAGCGGGTGGATATATCGACGGTATAGAGGTGTGGCATTCCCGCAACAGACCCGGCGACAGTGAGCGCATAGAAAAAATTGCCGATAGATATAATTTAATCAAGACGGGCGGTAGTGACTTCCACGGCATGTTTACATCACGGCCCGCGCAGGTCGGAATGTGCGTAACTCCGGACAGCGAGCTTGAACGCCTTATCGGTATGGCGGGGTAGATATAACCGTCTTGGAATATTTTAAGCGATATATTTGGCAAATATTCTGACTGCTGTTTACCCACGCTTGGCAATATTGTTTTATTCGGAAATATATTGTCAGTCAGCTTAAACCGTACAGCAAAATTAGAAAATTTAAGACTTAAATAAAAAAGCATTTATAATATAGGGATAAAATAGAAATAATAATGGGAGATGTTTATGGCTGTAATAAAATACCGGCCTTCTGGCGTATGTTCAAGGGAGATAGAGATAGAAACAGAGGGCGATGTAATAAAGAAAGTAAAATTTACAGGCGGCTGTAACGGCAATTTGAAAGGCGTAGCGCGTCTGACAGAGGGCATGAAAATAGATGATGTAATAGAAAAGCTGTCGGGAATAGAATGCGGATATAAGGGGACGTCCTGCCCTGATCAGTTTGCGAAAGCACTGAGGGAATATAAAGAGAGACAGGAGAAATAATTATGGCTTTTGATGAAATGGACAGAGATATGAAAATAGTCGGCAGTCGTCCGTCAAAAGATATGCAGCCTGAGGAGGACATAGAAGAAATAGCCGACAATCTGCTTACGGAGAAAGAAAGCGGGCGACTGACCAAAGCGGATGAACTGGGCCGTGAGCTTGTATCTCTTGTGTTTGACAGCGATGATTTTGCATATGACGACAATGATGTTGATGCATATAATAAGCGAATATTGCTGTCATTTTCTGCAATAAGCTCAATAGAAGACAATATCCGGGATGAGAATGTAAGTAATGTAGCGCTCAATTCCTTTTTAGAGGCGGTAAAGCAGGAGGATGAGCGGCTGTATAATGACATATGCTCAGCCGGCGAGCTGTCTTTTTATTATCTTGCGTTAAAGCGCGGCAAAGAGAAAGAGCGCGCTATAGGCAATGTATTTGCTATGATATGCGGTAAGGAGGATAATGAAGAATATATTGCAAAAGGTGCAAGCATATATACTGAATTTGCTGAGGAGACGGTAAAACGTATAAAGAAATATGAAATTTAATTTATATATGTTTATTTTGTAAAACGGCGCATCAAGGTGCTGATTGCGGCGCGGTCCTTTATAATTGCATAAGTTTAAATAAAATTTGCACAGACAAAGATTGCTGTATAAAATAGAGAAAGCGGGCGGCTGTTTAGCCGCCCGCTTTTATAGTAACTGCCTTAGAAAAACTAATTCTCACAAGAACAGGGGGAGTTTCCGTAAATAGAATTGAGTTTTTCATTGCAAAAAGTAAAAAGCAATAAATATATTTTCTATGCCGGACAAAATCTGATTTTAAAGTATTAAATATTTGATTTAACTAAGAGTGGGGCTTATGCGCAATATAAAGCGCTCCTTATAAATAAAAAATAAGAACACGGCTAAAAAATGCAAAATCATTACAGCAGGCTGCGCCATTCATCAATGCGCTTATGGGCCTGTCGGGTGCTGGATTCTACGGCGACAAGGCGCTTATCGATACCATCCATTTTTGAGTCAATTGACTTCATTGTAACATCGTTTATATCGACTTTTTCACGTATGTGCTTAATATCCTTTTCCATGCCGGCTAATCTGGCAGCTTCTTTGTTTCTGTTTCTTATAATACCGCCGACATTTCCTATTAGGGCGACAATTACTCCTAAAGCGGAAATAAGATAAAGCCAGTCGGAAAGTACAAGATTATCCATAGTCTACAAATTTTTATAAATCTCGACAAACTTGTCGATGAGGGATTTTGTGGTGTTTTTGCCGACAATGCCGTCGACGGAAAGAGATGCAGAACGCTGGAAGTCGATAACTTTAGCTTTGGTATCTGGACCGTATGCACCGTCTACATCGGTGGCAAATCCGGCGACACCCAACAGCTGCTGTATGTACGTTACATATGTTGTCCTTATCATGGGGCTTTTGTACTTAAGCAAATTATTATCGCACGCCGCGGCTGTTTTTGGGCCCCATATGCCGTCGACATTAAGCCCGCTTGCGTACCACTCGTTTAATATTCGCTGTAATTCCGCTGTCTTAGCCTGACGCACCTTAGCTTCTTTGCTGCTTGTATTGGTTTCATCGCCGCTGGCCGTATTGTCTTGCTGCGCATTGTCAGAAATATTATCGCCATACATCTTAAGTATGCCCGACGCTATAGCTCCCCCTGCCGCATCGCAGTCAAGCCGTGACATGTCATCCGGATTGTTTATAAAGCATACCTCTATCAGCACTGCCGGTGCAGTTGTCCTCCGTATTATGCCGAAATAGTCTTTCCCTGACGACCCTTTCTTCGTCTTTATCCCTCTCGATTTATATCCCAGGGTCGTGATTTCATTCAGTATATTCTCCGCAAGTTCCTTGCCCTTGCCGCCCGTTATGCTGTAATAAACTTCTGTGCCGGTAGCGGGCGTGCCGGAGTTTGAATTAAGGTGGATTTCGGCAACATAATCTACTCCGGCGCTGTTGGCCGTATTCGCGTCGTCGGCAATGTCGCGGCTTACATCTGATATGCGGTTGGTTATAGTCTCATAACCTGATGCGTTAAGGGCGTTTATTGCCGCCGCCGCAATCTTAAGAGTATAGTCTTTTTCAAGCTCCCCGTTTTGTCCTACGGCTCCGCTGTCGGCTCCCCCGTGCCCTGCATATATCGCTATCTTTCTCATCTATTTCTCCTTTCACGCTATTACTTTTATTATTTATTTACAGACGCTTCTACTTCATCAGCAGAAACAGCTCCGCTTTTAATGGCGGATTTTACATCGTCGGCTGCCTGCGCAGCTTTGGTGAAAGAGTTGTTCTTCCACCAGCTCCAAACAGCGGCGGCGACGGTAACGAGAGTTGACACGAAAGCGTATATCTCGTCGTCGGCAAAGGGTAAGGGATTTAGTCCGCACATCACTATTATCTGATTTATCAGTGATATGCCTAACACCACCGTCCTTATTATCGTATCTGTCTTGATATTGCTCATTCCTTATTTCTCCTTTAATTGGGTAAATTGTTGTCTAATAAAAGGCTTAATTATAATAAAAGTTGCATAGATATGTGCAACAAATACGCTTTTAATATAAAAAGAGAGCTTTACATATCAAAATGTAAAGCTCTCAAAAATATTTTAATGAAAAATTAATCTTTCATAACAGCGCCTTCGGCACCGGAGGAAACAAGACCCGCATATCTCTTAAGATAGCCTGTAAGTTTTTTCTCCGGACATTTCCATTCCTTGCGGCGGCTTTCCAGCTCCGCATCAGACACTTTAAGCTCCAGCGTCCGCTCCGGTATATTAATATCTATAATATCGCCCTCTTTGACCAATGCGATATTACCGCCGCTGGCCGCTTCAGGAGAAACATGTCCTATCGATGCGCCCTTAGAAGCGCCGCTGAAACGTCCATCAGTAATAAGTGCTACCGTCTCGCCAAGTCCCATGCCTTCAAGCGCAGCCGTCGGCTGGAGCATTTCTCTCATACCCGGGCCGCCTTTAGGCCCTTCGTATCTTATTACAACGACGTCGCCGGGATTAATTTTGCCGGAAAGTATAGCCTCAGAAGCGGCGTCCTCGCCGTCAAACACCCTCGCGGGACCTGAGTGTGCCATCATCTTGGGAGATACGGCGCCCTGCTTTACAACACTGCCGTCCTCGGCAAGATTGCCATACAGTACGGCAATGCCGCCGTCCTTGCGGTAAGCGTTGCCTATGGTGCGTATTATATGCCCGTCGGCATCCGGCACGCGCTCAATTTTGTCTTTAACCGGGCCGCACACCGTCTGTGCTTTGCCGTCAATAAGGCCCGCCTTATAAAGCTCTTTCATAACTGCAGAGATGCCGCCTACATCGTTAAGGTCGGTTATGTACATATCCGGCACCGCGGGATTAAGCTTGCATATCTGCGGCGTGTCGCGACCCAGCTCATCAAAGGTAGAAAGGCTCACATCTACTCCCGCCGCGTGGGCAATGGCGGTAAGATGCAGCACCGTATTGGTGGAAGCGCCTATAGCCATGTCCGTCCTAATTGCATTAGCAAAGGCGTTTTTGGTGAGTATCTTGGACGGAGTAAGCTGCTTTTCATAAACTTCCATAACGAGCTCGCCGGCCGTCTTAGCCAGCCTGATGCGAGCAGCGTCGGTTGCAGGAATGGTGCCGTTGCCGGGCAGAGCCAGTCCCAATGCCTCGGTGATGCAGTTCATAGAATTAGCGGTGTACATGCCCGAGCATGAGCCGCAGCCGGGACAAACATGATTTTCATAATTGCACAGCTCATTGTCGTCTATTTTACCGGCGGCGTGCGCGCCAACCGCTTCAAATATATTTGAGAGGCCAATTCTTCCGCCGTTAAGCTTGCCGGGCATCATAGGTCCGCCGCTTACAAATACGCAGGGCAGATTAAGCCTTGCAGCGGCAATGAGCATGCCGGGAACAACTTTGTCGCAGTTGGGAATGAAAACAATAGCGTCCAGCGGATGTGCCATAAGCATAATTTCAATAGAGTCTGCAATAATCTCTCGCGACGGCAGAGAGTAATGCATGCCGTCGTGGTTCATGGCAATGCCGTCGCATACCGCTATAGTATTAAACTCAAACGGTACGCCGCCGGCGTTGCGTATGCCCGCTTTAACGGCGTTGGCGATTTTGTCCAGATTAATGTGCCCCGGTACATAGTCGTTTTTGGAATTAACCACCGCGACAAACGGACGCTTCATTTCTTCACGCGTAACGCCAAGCGCGCTCATAAGCGCACGGTGCGGAGCCCTTGCAGGGCCTTTTTTTATAAGATCACTTCTCACAATTTTCCCCTCACAATATAATGTTTTTATTTAAGTTCGTTTAATAAATGCAAATATTTATCATTCTGTACAGTTCTGTGGTCGGTTATAGTACAGACTGTTTCAATATCTCCATAAGCGTAAATTATAACTGCATTTAAGCAGAAAGATTAGGTCGGTTCGCATAAAGCCAGTCATAAATCAAACAAAGAGTATAAATTGAATATTAATTAAAACTGCAAAAATATATAATAATATAATACCGCCAAATCTCTAATATTTCAATGCAACAATTAGACTAATTAAGCCGATTTACAGCGGAATTTTCTATCATTTTGTCAAGCAGAGCCTTAGATGCGTTGTATTTTTCCATAACCTTTTCATTAGATTCAAAAGAAGTGCTTTCAATTTGCCGCATGCAGAAGTATAAATCCGCAGGGAAATACGGAGCGCACTGCTGCTGTATGTCGGTGCCGACCCAATTATATCCCTTTATGTTTTCATCGCCGTAGTCATCGCTGAATACCTCGTCGCCCTTAACAAAGGAATAAAAATCCTGGTCAGCAATAACAAGCGTGATATTGCCGAGCAGCATTTCCGAGGTAAAGCGCTTGGACTGTAAATCGCGATTTTGTGTATCATCCAAGCTGCCGGTCATGTTATAAATATCGATTTTAATTTTACCGTCGCCGTTAACATCTTCTGCAAATTGTTCCAAATAATCGCGTATAGGCTCTATCTGCTCGTCCATGACATAAGTGTCCATGCCTAAAACTATAGTATAATCTGCCTTTGTTTTGAATACTACTTGAACCAGAAACAGAATAACAAGGCCTATAACGCATACACCGGCAATAATCATCCATTTATAATAATACCAGTAATGGCCTATTTTCCCTTTCAAATCCTTTGGAATTTCGCCATACTTTTCCGACATTATAACACATCCTTACGCGCCGCCAAAATCTTATACATATATATTATACACCAATTGCGGCGTATGAATATATACAAATTTTAAACAAAGCTAATTAGATAAGCCATCTTTACTGCTTTGCATATGCATAGAAAAACTATTGCTTCATACTTACATCAATAATAGTGTGAACAGAAAACGGCCGGCTATAGCCGGCCGTAAATATTTGCAGAGATTACAAAGAAATATCAACAATTTTAAAGTGAATTTCACCGGCTGGCGCCTCAATAGTGACAGTGTCGCCTATTTTGCTGCCGATAAGCTGCTTTCCGAGCGGCGATTCGTCAGATATAAGTCCCTGCTTGGGATCCGCCTCTGCAGAGCCGACTATTTTATATGTTATTTCTTCATCATATTCCATATCAAGTACTTTAACCTTTGAACCTACATTAACTGTATCTGTCGAAAGGTCTTTTTCATCAATAACTTTAGCATTCTGAAGCATAGCCTCAAGCTCTACTATTCTTGCCTCAAGCTTAGCCTGATCGTTTTTAGCCTCATCATATTCACTGTTTTCCGATAAATCGCCGAAAGAAAGAGCTACCTTTATCTTGTCAGCGACCTCTTTCCTTTTTACCGTTTTGAGTTCTTCTAACTCCTGCTCATATTTTTTTAAACCGTCGTCGGTAAGAATAAACTGTTTTGCCATACTGTTGCTGCTCCTACTCTTAAAAGCTTAATGCTTAATTTATAATAACCTATATTATAATTAAATGATATTATTATGTCAAGAGATAATCTTTATATTAGATTTGACTAAAGGTTGCGGAATATTTGCCAAAATATCATATAGCGACATTTTCCTTCCGTTAATTACCATAAATTTAGGAATAATATTACCTATTTGCTTTACTCTTGCGCGCTCATAAAGTGCTGCGGCAAAGGCGGCTTCGCTTACTCTCGGCGGCAGTTCGCGGGTATATATTTTAGGCAGCTTAATGCACTCATTGGTTACTGAGTAGCCGCAAATACCGTCAATATCAAAGACAAGAGCGTTATGCGGATAATAGTTGCATCCTGCCATGCCGAAAGGCGCTATAATAATATTGCAGTTTTCAAATGAGTAGCATGTGTCAGAAACTATTATTCCCGCGCCATATTCTGACATGGCCTTTTCGCTGTATTCATAATATTTATCTGGAAAATCTGTTACGACTTTCAAATGTCTGCAATATTTTAGAAATGATGGTGAAACCTCGGCGGCTTTGGCATAAGGGTCGTATATACCTATGACAATGCTGTCAGGGGACATTTGCATATTTTTTAATATGCTGAAAATTGTGTTGTAAAATACATGCAAAATAAATTTAGATGAGTCGTACGCTTTAACGTGGCTTTCCCTTGGAGGATTAATGCCTTCAGGAATAATAAGCCGGCTGGCTTCGCGTCCGGCGACAT
>USGR01000022.1 GCA_900554165.1 uncultured Oscillospiraceae bacterium
GCTTTCTATATCATAAATTAGAAAGCCGTTCTATTTTTAGCAAAAACTTTTTATTTCTCCCCTACCGCATTTTTTATCGCCTCAAAGGTCTCGGCGCTTATAACGTGCTCTATTCGACAGGCGTCTTGAGTGGCAACCTTAGAATCAACGCCAAGAGATGTAAGCCACTTTGATAGAAAAGTATGACGCTCATATATTTTCTCTGCAATTTCTCGGCCCTTGTCAAGCAGGCTTATGTATCCATCAGCATCCACTTCTATATAACCGTTTTCTCTAAGATTTTTCATTGCAACACTTATGCTGGGCTTGGAATAGCCCAGCTCATTTACTATATCAATAGAGCGCACAGCGCCTTTTCTTAAGCTTATCATTAATATAGCTTCTAAATAATTCTCGGCAGATTCCTGTATTTTCATGTCTTCCCAGCTTTCTGTATTAAAATTGCCAATTTTAACTATCGATATTACTCGGTTATTCTGAGTTAACTATAACATATCTTCTCATTTTTTTCAAGGTATGCTGCCCAATATGACGGTTCAAGTCTCAAATCTAGAATTTGTACCTTTATTTTTCTCGTAAACATTAGGCAGACTTATCTTAATTTTATAAATCAGTTAAAAAGAATATTTTGAGCCGGTACTGTTTGCGGCCTTTTCTATAAATTTCAAGTTGCCCTGCAGACGCTCATTGCTGGGCTCAATAGCAATGGCCTTTTGTACTTCCATAAGCGCTTCCCTGTAGCGCCCCGTATTATAAAACGCTATGGAGCGCAAATCATACGGCAGGCTTCCCCATGCAGCTGCCTCACATATATATGTACGCGGCCGCACTTCAATCTCAAGCGCACATTCAGTAAAATAAAGTACGCCTTCCCACTTCTGATTATTATAAAGCAGCATTGCAAGGTCTATATACGGTTCTCTGAGATGCGGGGCTTCGGCAATGGCCTTAAGATACCAATTTCTGGCCGTCTGTATTTCGCCTTTCTCAGCATAAGATTTTGCTATATACCTCATGGATGCAGCGCGCTCATCTGCCCAAACGGCAGACGGCATTGACAAATGCATTTTAAGCGTAGTAATGCAGTCGTCCCAACGGCCTTTGAACATATACTCTCGGCCAAGATAATGCATATTCCTATCGTCATTTGGATCCTCTAAAACAGACATTTCAAGGAGCGGCAGATATTGTCCTCTTGACTTTGTCGGGTCAGGATGATGGTCGAGCTGTATCCCTTCTACTGAAACGGTAGGGCCAGGGCTACCCTCTCCCACCCATTGTATTACCTCATGTACAGGATGAAACCACTTATAGCCATGGCGAGCGTGTATTTTATTATACCAAAATACCACGCCTTCAGAGCCGTCAGGATTAAAGCTCCATGTATATCTATAGCTTGCTTGGCCAGTACCCGGCAGCCATGCTTTTTCTAAAAGCTCTCTCCACCCCGGATGAAACACCTCATCCAAGTCTGTACTTACGCATATATCCGCATCCTCCGGCACAAGGTCAAGCGCACGGTTTCTTGCAGTGTCAAACCGCCACGGTTCAATTACGTCTCTGCTCACCTTTGCTCCGCGCGCTTCAAGACGCTCGGCGGTATCGTCAGTAGAACCAGTGTCCAGCACAACCACCATATCTGCCTCAGACATTGAATCCATCCAGCGGTCTACAAATTGCGATTCATTTTTGCAAATTGCATATACAACAATATTCATAAAAGACCTCCATATTTAATTTTAATAGCTATGTAAGTATATGCGTATTATATGACAAAATTGCAGATAAAAGGACGATGCAAAAAGCATCGTCCTTTTTCTTGACAATTCCGATATTAGCCGAAGCAAATTAGGTGCTCAGCAGGCCAGCAGCGCGAAGGTTGGCAAGCAGCGTGTTAAACTGTGTAGTAATATCGCCGGTGCCGGTTGCATCTGTAACGGCGGCGGCGGGTGTAACTACGCCTGAAGGGCCAGTCGGACCTGTTGGACCTGTTGCACCGGCAGTACCGGCAGCACCAGTAGGACCTGTCGGGCCGGTTGCTCCAGTGCCTGCAGGGCCGGTTGGACCTGTCGGGCCAGTCGCGCCTTCAGTACCTGTGTCACCTGCAGGGCCGGTTGGACCTGTCGGGCCGGTTGCACCTACAGCGCCAGCAATACCAGTTGCACCTGTTGCGCCTGTTGGGCCGGTTGCTCCAGTGCCTGCAGGGCCTGTCGGACCTGTTGGGCCAGTCGCGCCTGCAGGAATGGTAAAGTCAAATATGGCAGCGGATGTACTACCTGTATTTAATACTTGAGCGCTTGTACCGGGTGCTCCTGTAGTAGTCGTTCCTACCGTAACAGTCGCGGCGGTACCAGCTATGCCGCTTGGTCCAGTAGCACCTGTAGCGCCGGCGGGACCAGTTGCGCCCGTTGGGCCGGTTGCTCCGGTCGGGCCGGTTGCTCCAGCTGCGCCGGCAATACCCTGGGGGCCGGTGGGTCCAGTCGGACCTATCGGACCTGTCGCGCCAGTTGCACCTATGGGACCTGTGGCTCCAGTAACGCCAGCAATACCCTGCGGGCCCTGCGGACCTACCTGCCCAGGCAATCCCTGCGGGCCGCGCGGGCCTATCTGTCCTTGCGGACCAGTCGGGCCTGTACAGCAGTTACAACATGTTCTGCAACAGCAACTTCTTACAATATTAACATCACCAGTCGTCGGCCCATTATTGCATACGGGACAACGCGGATTATTGCAATTATAGTTCATGTCAAAGCCTGGCATGAAATTCCTCCTATCTTAAGATTTCATACTCAGTATATGTATCTTGCTCCGCAGTGGTGCACCGACTTAAATCATAAATTGATTTATAAGCTGCATAAATGAAAAAATATCCTATATTCAAAAAGTATATTCCAGTACTGACATACGGCAAATGTTATGTCAGCATTAAATGCTACAAACAAATATATGATTTTATCCCGTATAATTAAGTCTGTCAATTCATCTTTTTATTAGATAAATGTCGTTTATCGTACTTTTGATAAGAAACGAAACTTCTATAAATATAACGAAAGCTTCAGTTTTATATAAGCGGGCTTTTGTTTTTCAGAAAGTAAAGCAGAAATTTTTTAATCTAAAATATTAGTATAGTATTATAAACTCCGTTTACTTAAAATACAGGTTTCATATAAGAAAATTAATTTATTAATAAACAGAGCAGGCCGCCGAACGGAAAATTCCGAACGGCGGCTGTTAAATGGAGGTAAGTATCAAATTTTATTGGTGCATGCTAAGAGTCATAGAATCATAAATACATGCACCTCTCAAAAATAGCCTGATTTAGGCTGTTATATCATGAATCTAAAGACTATTTTTTGTGGCATATTTCAGAGGATGGGCATTGGGAGCATCCGCAGCCGCATGACGACTGACCTTTTTTATGCTTTCTGTACATGCTGAAAGCCGCTAAAAACACAATCGCAAGCACAATAGCAGCTACTAAAATTGTACCCCAGTTCTCAGATAAAAAGTTCAGCATAATTATAGTCCTCCTCTATATATTGTATTAAAACAGGTTTAAATCTATACCCTGACCTTCGTCTTTAAAGTATTGCTCTCTTTATATGGTCTTACCAGCAGAAATATTATCAACGCAAGCAGCAAGGCCGCCACTATAGAGCCTATTATATTTCCCTGTCCCGTAAAGAGCATGCCAAGCTGATACACTATAAGCGATACTACATATGCAAATACACACTGGTAGCCTATCGCAAATGCCGTCCACTTAGCGCTGTTCATCTCGCGCTTGATAGCGCCCATAGCCGCAAAGCACGGCGCGCACAACAGGTTGAATATGAGGAATGAATATGCAGAGAGAGGAGTAAACAGTTCGCGCATATTCGCCCATATCTGCCAGCCGTTTTCGGCAACTTCTTCAAGTCCGCTGGTCAGTACACCGAAAGTACCAACAACGTTCTCTTTTGCAATGAGTCCCGTAACGGTTGCAACAGCAGCTCTCCAGTCGCCCCAGCCAAGCGGTGCAAATATCCAGTCTATGCCGTTGCCTATTACTGCGAGTATGGAATTGTTAAGGTCTGATACCATACCGAAGCTTCCGTTCTCGAAGCCAAAGCCCTGCAAGAACCAAAGCACAATCGCCGAAAGGAGTATGATTGTTCCGGCCTTTTTAATAAACGACCAGCCGCGCTCCCACATTGAGCGGAGAACATTGCCAACCGTCGGCCAGTGATATGCCGGAAGCTCCATAACAAACGGCGCCGGTTCTCCGGAGAACATCTTTGTCTTTTTAAGCATTATGCCGGAAATCACTATCGCCGCAACGCCTATAAAGTAAGCGCTCGGGGCTACCCACCAGGCTCCGCCGAACAGGGCGCCGGCTATAAGCGCTATTATCGGAAGCTTAGCGCCGCACGGAATAAACGTAGTTGTCATTATAGTCATTCGACGGTCGCGTTCATTTTCAATAGTACGCGACGCCATGACTCCCGGTACGCCGCAGCCCGTACCTATAAGCATTGGGATAAAGGATTTGCCAGAAAGGCCAAACTTGCGGAATATGCGGTCCATGACAAATGCTACACGCGCCATGTAGCCGCAGCCTTCAAGGAAAGCAAGGAATATAAACAGTACCAGCATCTGCGGCACAAAGCCGAGAACCGCACCGACACCGCCTACGATACCGTCGAGAACTAATCCCTCAAGCCAGTCGACCGTGCCTATTGCCTCAAGGCCGTCCTGTATAAGAACTGGTATGCCCGGCACCCATACGCCGTAATCTGCCGGATCGGGCTCTTCGATTGCTGCGGCTTCCTCATAGGCGGCAAAATCTACGGGAATTTCCTTTTCAACACTGCCGTCTTCATCATTATATATGTAAGCTGTAGTTGTGAGCTCAGTCGCTTGGGATGGTTCAAGCCCGGCCTCTTCAGCGGCGGTCTCAAACGCCTCGACAATTGCGCTCGGCTCAACGTAAGCATCGGCCGCTTCACTATATGCGGACGAGCCTATTCCAAACAGATGCCAGCCGGCGCCAAACAGCCCGTCGTTTGCCCAGTCGGTCGCCCATGTTCCTACAGTCGATACCGATACGTAATATACTATAAACATTACCACTGCAAAAATCGGAAGCGCAAGCCAGCGGTTTGTTACCACCTTGTCTATCTTATCCGACACGGTAAGCTTGCCGGCGCTCTTTTTCTTAAGGCAGCCCTTTATTATCGATGCTATGTACACATATCTCTCGTTTGTAATTATGCTCTCGGCATCATCATCGAGTTCATTTTCAGCGGCCTTTATATCCTCTTCTATGTGGTCTAATACCGCCTTGTCAAGATTAAGCTGCTCCAGCACCTTTTCATCGCGTTCAAAGATTTTAATAGCGTACCAGCGCTGCTGCTCCTGCGGCATGCTGTGCACGGCCGCTTCTTCAATATGCGCAAGCGCATGCTCGACAACGCCGGAAAAGCTGTGCTGCGGCACGGTTTTTGGCCCCTCTGCCGCTTTCACCGCTTCCTCGGCCGCTTCCATAACGCCTGTTCCTTTTAGTGCGGATATTTTTACTACCTTGCAGCCGAGCTCTCTGGAGAGCTCCTCAATATTTATCTTGTCGCCGCTTTTGTCCACAACGTCCATCATATTGACGGCGACCACCACTGGTATGCCCAGCTCGGTAAGCTGCGTTGTAAGATATAGGTTGCGCTCTAAGTTTGTACCGTCAATAATATTAAGAATTGCGTCGGGACGTTCGTTTATAAGATAATTTCTCGCAACAACCTCTTCAAGAGTATATGGGGAGAGTGAATATATTCCCGGTAAGTCGGTTATTGTAACGTCCTTGTGCTTCTTTAAACGGCCTTCTTTCTTCTCGACTGTAACGCCCGGCCAGTTTCCGACAAACTGATTAGAACCCGTAAGCGCGTTAAACAATGTCGTTTTGCCGCTGTTTGGATTGCCCGCAAGTGCAATTTTAAGCTCCATTGCATTTCTTCCTTTCAAATATAATTAGATACGACTAACTACATGGCCAAAAATAAGGGCAAATCCTGCCCAATATATACCTATTCCACCTCAATCATCTCGGCATCAGCCTTGCGCAGAGACAACTCATACCCGCGCACCGTTACCTCTATTGGATCGCCAAGCGGAGCCACCTTTCGCACATAAATATCCACACCGCGTGTTATACCCATGTCCATTATGCGGCGCTTTACCGCACCTTCGCCATGGAGCTTCACAACATGCACCGTGCTGCCTATTGCGGCCTGTTTTAATGTCTTCATATGCTTCCCTCCTAAGTTTATGATTAAATCATAATTTTGCTCGCCATCTCTTTACTGATTGCCACACGAGAATCCTTAACGCTTACAATGAGATTTCCGCCCATTGTCGAGATAACCGTTATGCTGCCGCCGGGAACAAATCCCATGCTCTCTAAATGAGCCCTCGTTTCGGCATTCCCGCCGACTTTTAAAATCATATTTTCTTCGCCTATAGTGGCAAGATTTAGCGGCATCATATTTAATCCTCTCTTATTAAAAACACACAGTTATAAGCACAATTAGTTAGAACTCACTAACCAAATTATATGTTAGCACCATCAAACTCATTTGTCAAGCATTTTAGAAGAATCAAATTATTATTTTTTGTACAAAAATATCAGAAAATATAAAACTATGGCGTTTGCGCCATGTCTTTCCAAAAAATATCGCGCTGAATTAATTAGAATTAATTAAGCAAAATGTATTTATACCTCCCTTTCCGATTAAATTGTACAGCATATTTATAGTGAATATAATTCACAATATGTGCGCGAGCCTATTTATTGATTCCAATAACTAAATTGTTAAATAAATACTGTAAAAGGCCGCCGAAGCAATTGGTGAGTATTATTCACTAACTAATTATATATTAATATAGCTTATAACCTACCGGCAGTACGGCTCAAAGCAATTTGTGAATATTGTTTTCAGAATATAGTCAATTGGTATAAATGTTTAGTGAATATTATTCTTAATTCCTAGTAGGTTTTTGATGCCGCATTGTAGTATGCAGCTTTGGCGGTACAGTACGGCTTTAGCGGCACGGCGGCAACTGCTGCCGAGGCTGCGCTGATGCGCTGCCTTATATTCAGATTTGGCGGCGCGGCACTCTGTGCGGCATTTTATACAGCTTTGACAGCGCAATCCTATGATTTATTTTTTATCATAGCAATAGCGTACCTCGCGCTCAAGCTCTACGTTACCCGCGCAGGCCTCAATAATGACGCACATGCGGCATTTGTCTTCTTCTGTTATATGACAGATAATTCCGGCGGAGGCGTGATAGCCGTCGAATATAAAAATTTTGGAAACATCGTCGGCCCACTTAAGTCCTCGGCGGGTCTGCATTCCTATGTGGATAATCAGCTTGTCGATGCCAATGCCGGCGGCGGCGTTGGCGCGCACATAAACGTCGCAGTAGGCTCGGTTGCCGGATATTTTAAAAGTGCTAACGATGTTCTCAAAATAGCCGTATTTGCTTTTTGTGCTTTTATCCTTTTGTGCGTAGCGCCTTTCTAAGGCTTCATGGACTAATATTGCTACGCAAATAGTGATATAGATGCATACGACAGAGAAGCAGACTTCGGGGGTAAGCGGCGGCATAACTCTCACGCTCCAAAATTTTAAAATGTTTTTGATTTGAATAAAGATAAAAATAATTTAAATAAAACTCATATTGATTCGCCGGCAAATCACCAGAAAGCAAAATATTTGATAGGATAGCTGTAAACAATATTCTACTCGAAAGGTGGTTTAATCATGGAGCAGAAAATTAAACAGGATAGCCTATCAATAGGTAAAAATTTAAGGAAATATAGGTTACGTCAAGATATGACGCAAGAACAGGTGGCGGCTCAATTACAAGTTAAAGGGCTTAATGTATCACGAAGCACCTATTCGGCAATGGAAAACGGGAGATACAGTATACGCGTAGAAGAATTAGTAGCTTTAGCAGAAATATTTCAAGTCGATTATAACGCTCTTTTCGAAAATTTAGATAAATAAAGAACTTTTAGGACCGCCTTAATGTCGGTTTTTGTTATTTTATCATACATTTTGTCTATTTGCAACAAGATTATCAAGTTGTAGATAGTTTATGGGGAAATATTTTAAATGTAATATTGAATAGGGTGATAAAAGTATGGCGTTAGATTACAAAGCAATAGGCAAAAGAATTGCAGAGGTTAGAAAAGAACAGGGTTTGTCGCAGTTAAAGTTAAGCGAAGCGGCAAACGTCAGCAATAAATATTTGTCGGCAGTCGAGGTCGGCCGAAGCAAGGTGAGCCTTGAAGTCCTGCAAAAAATTTGCCGCGCGCTTAATATTCCCTTAGATTACATTGTAAATAATACGCCATGCGATATGGATGTAAAAATAATTGACGATATTTATGAAAAAATAACTCAATTATCACGCTCCGACCGCGAAGTTGTTACCGCGCTGCTTGATGCATTAAAAAATATACGAGAAAATAAATAACTGCTGTTTAGGCAGTTTCTTCATTTTTACGTCCTTTTTTTGGAAAAACTGACAAATTTAAGAAAATTTCCTGTTCACCAACAATTGTTGGTATATTCCCTTGCATAATTACATATACTTTTCATGTCAAGAACGACTGTGGGTGTTAAATAATGAAAAGTATACTGGCTAAGCGTTTAAGGGCTTGCCGTAGGGAAAAAGGGTTTACTCAAAATCAGGTTGCAATTTACTGTGATATAACAGAAAAGACATATCAAAATTATGAGCTGATGGCCAGAGAGCCTAAACTGGAAATCCTCATTAAAATTGCTGACCTTTTTGATGTCTCTTTGGATTATCTTGCCGGCAGAACCGACAACAGGAAAATAAATAAAAAAGATGAATAAAAAGGCGATTTAAAATGATTAAATATGATAAGCTTTGGAAAACGGCTGAGAAAAAGGGTATCAGTAAATCTATGCTTAATAAGAAATACAATGTGAGCAAAGCGCAGATTTTTCGTCTTAGACATAACAAAAATATCAGCAGTAATACTCTAGACAAGCTTTGCAATATTTTAGAATGCGACGTCTGTGATATTATGGAGCATATTCAGGACGACAACTTTTTCTAATCTGCCCATACAAGCTTATTAGTTAGAATACCGCGCATGAACTTTTTTAGACATGTAATATTATTCTTATTTTGTTCTGTAAAAAACCGCTTTAAAGCGGCTTTTTTATTTATCAGCTAAAAAGTGTACAATTTTAAAAAAATGTGTATCACCTACAATTGTTGGTATATCTTTGTTCTCAATCTCATATACTGTTCGTGTTAGGAACGATTGTGGGTGTTGAAGATGCAAGATATCTTGGCCAAACGTTTAAAAAAGTGCAGAAAAGAAGAGGGACTTACGCAGTATCAGGCTGCGATATATTGTGATATTACCGAAAGGACATATCAGAATTATGAGCTGATGATAAGGCAGCCTAAGTTGGAAATTTTGATTAAAATTGCCGATTTGTTTGATGTTTCTTTAGATTATCTTGTCGGCAGGACTGATAACAAAAAAGTCAATAAAAGCGATTAAAAATACGGACGTGTAAAAGGTGACATTATGATTTTGGACTATAAAGCAATCGGAAGCAGGATAAGAGAAGTCAGAAAAAGCAAAAACATGACTCAGGAAAAATTAAGTGAGGCCATTAATGTTGGCTATAAGCATTTGTCAAATATTGAATGTGGCAATGGCGGAGTAAGCATTGAAGTTCTTGCATCTATATGCTCTGTTCTCGACATAAGTTTAGAT
>USGR01000023.1 GCA_900554165.1 uncultured Oscillospiraceae bacterium
TCTCAATAGACGGCGACCGCGAATATATAATTCCATTTGTAAAGGCGGCGCTTGAAAAGAACTCTGAAATAGAGTTTATGGCCTCGCCGTGGAGCCCGCCGGCATTTATGAAAGACACCGGCGACATGAACAAGGGCAGTCTGCTTAAGGAATATTACGGCGCATGGGCAAAGCTCATGGTAAAATATGTCGCCGCTTATAAGGCCGAGGGCATAAATATCACCCGTGTCAGCGTGCAAAACGAGCCGGAGGCCACGCACAGCCTTTGGGATTCCTGCTATTACACGGCAGAAGAAGAGGGCGATTTTGCCGTTAATTATCTGCGTAAGGAGCTCGACGCCGCAGGCTTTAGCGATATAAAAATAATAATCTGGGACCACAATAAGGACAGAATAGTAGAGCGTGCTGCAAAAACTTTTTCAATTCCCGGCGCATATGATGCTACTTCCGGCATAGGATTTCACTGGTACACCGGCGACCACTTTGAATCGGTTCAGTACGCGAGCGAAAAATACCCCGATAAGGAGCTTATTTTCACCGAGGGCTGCGTAGAGTACTCGCTCGGCATGAAAGAGCCGATTGAAAACGCTGAAAGATACGCGCATGATATTATCGGTAATCTGAAAGCCGGAATGAATGGCTTTATTGACTGGAACTTAATACTTGATACGCAGGGCGGGCCGAATCATGTTAAAAATTTCTGCGACGCTCCGATAATGTGCGATGTTGACAGCGACACTGTAATTGAAAAGCTCTCATATTGCTATATTGGCCATTTCAGCAGGTTTATTCAGAAAGGCGCACGCAGAATTTTAGTTTCTACCTTTGATAAAGGCTTGGAAAGCACGGCTTTTGAAAATCCCGACGGAAGTATAGTTGCCGTTATACTTAATACCACTGACAAAGAAAAGGCATTTGAGCTTCAAGTGGGCGATAAGGGCTGCAATATCACTATGGATGCGCACTCCATTTTAACCGCATGCCTTTAATTTTATAATATAGGTACTGCAAAGCCAAAATTCGGGCGATTTATGCAGTGATTTATTTTTACTAAGCTGCAGCTATTGTAAAAAGCGATATTGCAAAATAGTTTTCCGATAATTTTTACCTACCGCTGATTTTATCACGGGCTTTGTCAGCTTAAGCAATAATAAAAGACAGCCGGCAGATGATGAATTACTTACACAAGAGTAATTTTCACCTGCCGGCTGTTTTGCCGCCCGTAAATGCCGATTCTTTATTTGTCACATGATGCTTTACATAGTATTGTCGATAGCAATCTAAATAAGACAGGTCCGTGAATATACAAAAAGGCAAAATCATGTTTTATATAAGCCTTCCCTGCGGCGAAGTGCGTGGTTAGGATCACTATATGTTTTCTGAGACCTGATATTCAAAAATGTAGATTTAATTGCAGCATTTTATAAATATATTCTGCGCTTATTTAGACTTCCCTGCTGCTTTTTTATATACTTTGAAGTTATAAACTATTGCTTAAATAAGGCGTTTTTAAAGGGATTTTTGCCTAAAACGCCGTTTTGCAGATGTATTTTTAGTGCTTTTAAACAAATATTAAAGGCATTAATTGCTGTAGATTGAAAAATAACAGAAAATTCAAAAATTTTCTACATTTTTTTATAAATTCACTTGACGTAAGGGATGTAAGGTGCTAAAATATGGTTGCGGGAAAACCGCAAAAAATTAAATGCCGAGCAACCCCATGGATGTTTGCGCATCCATGAGGTCTACGCAGGTGGAGATAGCACCATACGCAGCAGTAAATAATTTACTGCACCCAGCGGTAAGTATTATACTATTTTTTCTTATTCTAAACAAGTACTTTTTTACGCAGGCGTAGGTGTTACATAAATTTGTAAACCTGCGCCTGCGTTTAATTTGCGGTCTCCTGCCTACTGAAAATGGCGGATATGGGGTTGCTGAAATAAATCTTATGTTCTTAACGTCCATGCATATATTTATTTACACCCACAGTCGCTCCATTCCGCCGGCACAGTATGCAGGAAATCGAATTGATTTAATTTAAGCAATAAAATAATATTGCTTAAAAGGCGGTTTTTTAACCGTCAACCTCCTCTAATTAATTGCGGAAGGCTAAAATATAGCCTTCCGCAATTTTTTATCTGTATCTTTTTAAAAATATAGAATGAAAACACAGTCCCGTGCAAAATATTATGCGCGCGTAACTTGTTTTTGTATCATATAGGATGCTGCCGGGCATTTAATCGTTTTACTGCTTTTTCGCGGCCGCTGTTTCTCCCGCCTGATAAGCGGCGCTTCTTTTCGCTGAAAATTGTCAAAATCCGGCCAAATTAATATAAGAAATTTTTTAAAGCAGCGATTGCCAATTTTCCGGCTTGTAATAATTGATGCAAGCACCGCTTTTATATGCCCGCAGATATGGCGACCCTGCAAAGCTTTCATAATCTAATCTTTATAATGACTCTGACTATTTGCTTTTGCTGTTTTCTATTAATTTTCTTAAACTGTCCATTTTTAAATCAAGATGAGCACTTATCTCCGCACATAATCTAAGCTCGTCGGAAATATTCTTGTCTATTTCAACGTCGTTTTTATATCTAAGCTTATGCTCAAGGCTTGCCCAGAAGTCCATAGCTATTGTTCTAAGCTGAATCTCCGCTTTCATCAGGCGCTTTTCCTCTGCAAGAAAAATCGGAACCTCTATAATAAGATGCAGGCTGCGGTAGCCGTTTTCTTTCGGATGCTCTATGTAATCGCGCTTTGTTATCAGCCTGATGTCGTCCTGACTCAGCAGCGCGTCGGCAAGCATATACACATCTTCTGGGAAAGAGCAGACCACGCGTATTCCCGCAACATCGCCCAAATTCTTTTCTACTGATTCTACCGTAAGGTCAAGTCCCTTTCTCTTAAGCTTCTGCGCTATGCTCTGCGGAGTCTTAAGCCGGCTTTTTATCGACTCTATCGGATTGCGGTCATATTGGAGTGAAAATTCCTCGTTAAGCACGTTAAATTTTGTCTCTATCTCCATAATCGCGCATCTATAGTATGTCATCAAACGCCGATAATCATCGAGCTTGGTGGTATGGAAAAGGGTTGAAATATTATCGGCGTCTAACGAAAATGGTATGCTTCTTTCTGTCTTTATCGTATTTTCTGACTGATTTAACATTTTTACTCCTTTATGAAAAACGAAAATAAAACGGATTTACTGATAAACATATTTATCTATTACAGCTTTATTATACCATATTTTTATATATTTTAGAACAGCACTGTAAATCCGGAGCCAAAAATGTATGTAATACATCTTAAAAGCATAAAGTTTACCCGAATTTACAGTGCGATTTTTGAATATATTTAATTTTTATCAAAAGTCTACGCACTAAACGATTATCTTAATGCTATAAATGATAAAACATTATCGAGTGCATCTTATACGCTGCGCAATAAGTCTTAGGATGCCTTTTCAAACTGAGACTTATAAAGCTCCGCATAGAAGCCGTTTTTATTGAGCAGCTGCTCGTGATTTCCCTGCTCTATTATGTCGCCGTCTTTAAGCACTAAAATAAGGTCGGAATTTCTTATAGTAGAAAGCCTGTGCGCTATTACGAAGCTTGTGCGGTTCTGCATGAGCGTATCCATGGCCTTTTGGGCAATAAGCTCAGTACGGGTATCAACCGACGATGTAGCCTCGTCGAGTATAAGCATCGGGTTGTTCTGTATCATTGCACGGGCTATTGTAAATAGCTGTTTCTGACCGGCGGATATCGTAGTGTTCTCGCTGAGCACTGTGTCAAATCCGTGCGGCAGAGACATTATAAACTCATATATTCCGCAGGCTTTGCAAGCCTCTTCAAGCTGTTCGTCCGATACTCCCTCTTTATCGTAAACAAGATTTTCGCGTACCGTACCCTCGAACATCCATGTATCTTGAAGAACCATACTGAAAAGCGAGTGCACCTTTTCCCTCTTCATATCGCTTGTGGGAACTCCGTCTATTAAGATTTTTCCGCTGTTTAGCTCGAAAAACCGCATTAACAGATTAACTATAGTCGTCTTACCGGCTCCCGTCGGTCCTACTATTGCTACCTTTTGTCCCGGCTCTATTTTTGCAGAGAAGTCTTTTATTATTATCTCATCCGGCTTATCTGGGTAGCTGAAGCGTACATGCTGGAATTCCACCGCGCCTTTGACGTCAAAGTTAACATCCTGCTTTTCGCTTTCGTCTTCCATTTCTTCCTCTTCAAGGAAGTCGAACACGCGTTTTCCTGCGGCTATTGCCGACTGCATGTTAGTCATGCCCTGAGCCAACGTGCTCAGCGGTGACGTAAACAGGCGAACATACATGATAAAAGATACTATTACGCTGAAATTCACATTTCCGTTCAGCACCAAAACAGAGCCGACAACGCATACTGCAACATAGCCAAGATTGCCTATGAAGGTCATAAGAGGCTGCATTATTCCAGAGAGAAACTGGGATTTGCTGTTAGCGCTGTAAACCTCTTTGTTCATTGCCTTAAATCTTTCATTCATTTGGCGGGAAGCTCGAGAGAGCTTTACTACGTCATGGCCTGAATACATTTCCTCTACATATCCGTTTAAGGTACCCAGCGCCGTCTGCTGCTGTGAGAAATATCTCTGCGAGCGAGATACTATAATCATCATTATGGCAAAGCCCAAAACGGTGGATGCCACAGCCGCCAGCGCCATGCGCCATTCTGTCACAAACATCATTATAAGGCAGCCGGTAAACTGCGCTATGGCCGTTACTACCGACGGCAAGCTGTTTGAAAGTGCCTGCGCCAGCAGCTGAATATCGTTTGTCATGCGGCTTAAAACATCGCCGAAAGGAGTTTTGTTGAAATATTTCAGGGGTACGCGATTTATTTTATCGCTTATGTCTTTACGCAGCCGGTTTGACACACGCAGTGTAACAGTAGACATTATAAAGTGCTGTACAAATGTGCAAATAGCGCTTATGAGATATATGGTAATTAAAAATATTCCTACCTGCGCTATTCCCGACATGTTTATATCGCCGTAAAGCGCTTCTGATATATAGTCTGTTATTTTTCCAAGCTGATTAGGACCTGCTATGGTAAGCACAGCGCCTACCGCTGCAAGAATTAAGGCAATTATTACTGGAAGAAGGTAGTCATTTGAATGCTTTATAAGCTTTCCGGACACTTCTCTTATGCTTATGCCCTTAATGCTTTCTTGCGTATGCGGGCCGCCTCGGCCCGGCCGTCCCATTGGTGGATGCATCATATTTATCTACCTCCCTTATGCACCAAGTTCTTCCGGAGAAAGCTGTGACATTGCAATTTCTCTGTACACATCGCAATTCTGTATAAGTTCGTCATGTGTACCTATGCCAACCGCTTCGCCGTTGTCTAAAACTACTATTTTGTCCGCGTGCCTTATCGTACCTATACGCTGGGCAACAATCATAAGAGTTGTGCCCTTTAACTGTTTATTCAGCTCTGTACGAAGCTTTGCGTCAGTTTTATAGTCAAGCGCTGAAAATGAATCGTCAAAGACCAGTATTTCCGGCTGACGTGCAAGCGCACGAGCGATAGAAAGTCTCTGTTTCTGACCGCCTGATACGTTTGTGCCGCCCTGCGCTATTTCCGCTTCAATGCCGCCCGGCATTTTTTCGACAAAATCCGTTGCCTGAGCTATATCCAGCGCGCGCCATGTATTATCATCGGAGACCGGCGCCGAGCTTTCGCCAAAGTTTATATTGTCGCGCACTGTGCCGGAAAACAATACCGCACGCTGCGTTACATAGCCTATTTTGTCGTATAATGCATCAAAAGTATAATCCTTTATATTTATTCCATCTATCAACACTTCGCCGTCCGTTACATCATAAAGCCTTGCTGCAAGACTTACCAACGTAGTTTTCGCACTGCCCGTGGCGCCTATAAAGGCGATTGTTTCACCCTTATTTACTTTAAAGCTTATGTTGTGCAGAACATCGTGCTCAGACGATGGGTAACGGAACGAGACATTTTTAAATTCCACCGTGCCGGTTTCCGGCCCTTCCGTCATGCTGCCTTCCTTAATTTTCGATTTTGTGTTCAGCACTTCATTTATACGGTCGGCGGAAACCTGTGCCGCAGGCAGCATCATAAAAATCATTACCAGCATCATTAGCGACATTATGACATATGTAGCATATGTGCTGAAAACTACGACATCGCTGAAAAGTGTAAGCCTTTCTGCCATATTTGTACTTGGAATATTATTTATAAGCGCAGCGCCTATCCAATATATTGCTAATGCAAGACCGTTCATTGCGAGGGTCATTACCGGCATTAGCACCGCCAATGTGCGCTGGTTAAAGAGCTGTGTTTTTGTAAGATTATCGTTTGCTGTTTTGAATTTGTCGCATTGATATTGCTCAGCGTTAAAAGCGTGTACTACCTTTATACCTGTAAGATTTTCACGAGTTATGCGGTTAATTGAATCTATCTGCCTCTGTACCCGCTTAAATCTCGGTACAAGCACCACCATAATTACCGTCATAATAATAAGTAGTACCACTATGAATGCGGCTGTTACTAATGACAGCTCCCAGCTTTTGCCTACAATCTTTATAACAGCCCATACCGCCATTACCGGCGATTTTACAAGAAGCTGGAGTCCCATTGCTATAAGCATTTGAATCTGCGTAACGTCGTTAGTTGTACGCGTAATAAGGCTCGGAACGGAAAAATCAAGCATCTCCTGCTGGTCAAAGCTTGAAACTGTGCCAAATATGCGCTCACGCAGGGTATAGCTGAAGCCAGCCGCCACTTTTGCGGCTAAATATCCGCATATTACGCTCAGCGCCATGCTGGCCAGTGCACACAACAACATTTCTCCGCCTACCTGCCATACATCCGAAGTCGTGCTGCCCGGAGTCTGGAGTATAACTGTCAGATTACTCATATAATCCGGCAGCTTTAGGTCAAAATAAATTTGACCTAATACCAACACGGCACAAAGAGCTGCAAGTATTACTTCTCTTAGTTTCATCTGTTTTAAAAGTTTTATCATAACTAATCTCCTTTCTTCTTCGTTTAAGCCGAATACCTCTTTAAATCAGTGAGTATCACACCCTCTTGCAATAATTGTGCTTAAAAAATAAAGCCTATTCTGCCCGACCTCTTTTTATTCTTTTTACATTCTGTCTGCTGTACATGACAAGTGAAAATATCATCATGGCTATACATATACCAACTAATATACAAGATAAAACGGTGGGTATACTGGGCCAAAAAATATGAATAATAACCGTCGCGTAAAGCAGGCAGGTAGCAGCCTTTCCATGCCAGCTTGCACTGTATGTGCTTCCTGTTTTTTTGATTACGGCAATTCCAAAGGCCGCCATTATTATTTCCTTGACAATAAGTACGATGAGCAAAACTGCCATGGACGTAAAATTTATTGCAAGGCATAGAAGCGCTGCTATCTGTGTAAGCTTGTCGGCTACTGGATCCAGCGCCTTGCCCACATCGCTTACCATGTTAAAGCGCCGTGCAATCCAACCGTCAATTACGTCGGTCGCTCCGGATAAAATAAGCGCCGCTATGGAGTAATAATAATGTTCACTTAAATACAGCCAAACTATAAGCGGAATAAGCGCCAGCCGAAAAATAGACAAAATGTTTGGTATGGTTATAATTTTATGACGACTGTCTTTTGCTTCCATTTTTTCAACTACCCCCAAAGCTTTTTACTTTTATATAAGCTATTGTTGCCATAATTTTCTATACTTATTTAACAACAAAAAAATCAACCGAACATCAACTAAAAATCAATTTCCGTTGATATTCGGTTAATTATTTATTAACATATTCAGTTTTGATTATTCTCGTCATAAATTGGCAAATAAACCGTAAATTTACTTCCCAAACCTTTGCCGCTTTTTAGCTCAATGTTTCCGTTACAGATATCAATTATTCTCTTTACCAGCGCAAGGCCAAGACCGTTGCCTTCATCCTTATGTGAACTGTCAGATTGATAAAATCTGTCAAATATATGCTTTGCGTCTTCCTCTGATATTCCCGCTCCGTCATCCTCAATCTCAAATCGTATAGTATTGTCAAACCTTTTTAGCCTGATTTTTACCAGTCCGCCTTTGGGGCCGAATTTTACCGCGTTGTCTATGAGATTAGTCCACACATGCAGCAAAAGGCTCTCATGTCCAAAATAGACTATTTTTTCCATGTCGACGTCAAATTCCGTCTCCTTTTCCGTCCATTTCTGCTCAAGCATCAGAAGTGCTTTGCGCACTTGCTCGTCCAGCCTGTATGATACTCTCTGATTTTGTATCGTCTGATTGTCAAGTTTTGACAGCAACAATATGTTGCCAACAAGCTCCGACAGTCGGTGCGTATTAAATAGTATTTTATTTAAATATTCATTTGCCTCTTCGTCCGAAAGATTACTGTCCTGAAGCAGCATGGCGTAACCTTCAATTGCTGCTATAGGTGTTTTAATTTCGTGTGAAACGTTTGATATAAAATCGCTTTGCAGTACCTCGGTAGACCTCAGCTCCCGCGCCATAATGTTGAAATTGTTATAAATTCTGCGAATTTCACCTATTTTACTTTTTGTTTCAATATGAACATCAAATTTTCCATCAGCTATAAGTTCCATAGACTTGCTCAGTTTGGCAATGGGAGCTAAAAGTCGCCGATTTAAGTGTGTCGTGATAATTAAACTTACGGTAACGCTAATAATAGCTGCCACTATAAAACCCGGCAGTATAATTCCGAAAAGCTTGTCAAACAGAAAAATAATCAGCCCCGTGGTTATTATACTAATCGCTAAAACTAAAAGCACTAAAAATATAAAGTAAAGCTGTATGCCAAGCTTTCTCCGACCCTTTATGCTGCCAATTTTTCTACTCATGCTTTTTCACCACCTTATATCCAACTCCACGCATGGTTATTATCTGAAAGTCGGGATTGTCCCTAAAGTGTTCTCTAAGCCTTCCAATGTGTACATCCACAGTGTGTGGGTCGGTTTCCGTATCGTAGCCCCAAATGTCATCCATTATCTGCTGACGCGTAAATATTCGGCCTGGATATGACGCCATTTTGTAAAGCAACATAAACTCCTTTTGCGGCAGTACAATGCTTTTGCTGCCTGTGGTCACAGTCATAGAATCATACTCAAGCACGGTAGAGCCTATGACCTGTCTGCGGTCATTTATCATTTTAGCACGGCGAAGCAAGGCCCCTACTCTTAAAACCATCTCATTTATATTTACCGGCTTTACCATATAGTCGTCGGTTCCGGACAAAAAGCCCATTCTCATGTCGTCAAAGGCGTCTTTCGCCGTTATCATAAGCACTGGTATGGTTATTCCAGCGTCGCGCATGGAGCGTACAAGCTTATATCCGTCCATAACCGGCATCATTATGTCGGATATTATAATGTCAAAATATTCATTATCAAGCGCATCCAGTGCTTCCTGCCCATTAGCTACGCCCTTTACCATATATCCGCTTTTTGTAAGCACGCGCTTAAATAGAGTAAGAAGCTCTGTGTCGTCCTCGGCAATAAGTATTTTAAACATTAGTTTATGACCTCCCCGCCTTATGCTATTTCACAGATTTGCATTAAATTACTTACATTTTAACATAAAAAAATAATCCGGCCAATAGTTTTGGCGTAAAAGTATATGCATTAATA
>USGR01000024.1 GCA_900554165.1 uncultured Oscillospiraceae bacterium
GTGTTAGACAATTTTTTATTCATTTCCTTAAAGCTATTTTATAAAACAATTTTTATCTTTATATTAAAAGCAGCACGGCGATAGCCGCGCTGCTTTTATTTTAATTCCTATATATAATATTCCTGCGCGAAATAAGATATGTCGCTGCAAAATACAGCATATAAATCAGCACTATGGCTGCTGCTATAAGAGCAGAGTTTATATAAACTTTGGATACGACATCTTCAAAGCCGGCAAATTTCATTATGTTCGCGCAGATTATTGCGGACGGTATACTCATAAGCAACGGCACAATAAACGGCATTGAGAAAAAGCTTAGCGTCTGGCGGAAAAGCGCTACTCTCTGTTCATCTCCCCCCGCTCCTAATCTGAAAAGTATCTCGTATTTGCGTTTGTCCTCCGATATTCCTGCAAGCGATTTGAGAGCTAAAACCGCCATTGCGAGGAACACGAATACTACGGCGACATAAATAGCGCCAATAACTAAAATTGCCGATGTGCTGTTATTCTGCATGCGGTTATGTTCCTTTACCATAAAATCGGATTTGGCAACCATAAAATCTCCCATTTCATCATCGTGCATTTCGACGGTATATGTTAAATCGGCCAGCAGCGCCTCGGCGTCGAAGTCATTATTTTCTAAATCGATGCCGTAAAGCTGATTTTCAATTTTCATGCTGTCTGTAAAGTCATCTGGAACTATTACGATAAAATAGGCAAGAGATATTCGAGGATAGTTTTCGAGAAGCCCTCCAAAACTGCAGGTGCGCCCGTTTCGCGTTAAGGTTGCACCCGTAAAGTTTTGCTCAAACGGCATATTTATCATGATATAAAACTTGTTATCGCCAGACACCTCCGGCTTGCCCAAAGCTTTGGCATATTTATTAAAGTCGCTTTGCTTCATAAAAATATCGGTGAGATCGCTGTAATCAGGGCCGGCAAACTGCGTATATTTCTGCGTAAGCTCGCCGTTGCCGTCGGTATAGATACAATATGGCAGCACACTCTTTATTTTTGCGTACTTCCCTATTATATTTTCTGCTTCCTCTATATTTATCACCTCCTGCTCATCATCCGCTAAATCAAAATCGCCGACAATGTCAAAAGGAATAATGCGGTTAAGCGTCGTCTCATTGCTTATTTTCTGCGTAAAAGACACGTTGGCACCTATTATGGCAAAAGCTATTAGAAAGGACAATACTCCCGCCATGAGCGCGTTGGATGAAAGCTTGCCGGAAAGCTGCCTGAGCACAAAAATATTTGTACCGCGGCTGCAAAGCTTTTTATTTTTAAGCATGACGCTGACAAGGCATTTGGCCATACCTGTATGAAAAATCATTATAGCTATCGCAAAGGCAAACAGATAGCCCATCATCGCGCCGCCGCTCGCCCTGCCGGTATTCACGGCGGTGGTTATCTCATTGGAGAAAAGAATTATGCTCACTATCATGCCGGCCAGAGATATAATAGTTACGCACAGCCACAACAGCGGATGCTTTACATTTTTCTCCGACTTTTTATCACTGTGGATAAGCTCATATACGCTTACCTTTCTTAGATATATTGCAGAGGTGACCGATGCGAGAATAAATATGCACAGCACCAGCACCACCGTCAAAATAAGTCCTTTTAGGGAGTATGTGGCAAAGGCAAATTTCATATCCATGAGGTTTGTCATTATAAGCATAAGGCCCTGATATAGAAAAAGTCCCAGCACAATGCCTAAAACAAGCGCGACTACGCCCATTATCATGGTTTCAAATATAAATATAAGCAGTATGTTTTTACGCGTCATTCCAAGCGTGAGATATGTGCCAAACTCCCGTTTTCTCAGCCGAAGCATAAAGCTGGTCGCATATCCCAGTACAAACGCCGACACTATTGCAACAAGGGCCGACAGTATTATAAGGGCACTGTTCATTTCCTGAAAGATTGTGGAAAAGGTAAGTAGCTGCTCGCTGTATATTACGTTGTGTATTGCAAACATGAGCGATACGGTAAGGGTTACGGTAATAAAATATATAAGATAATTTCCTACCTGCCGGCGTACGTTTCTGAGAGCCAACTTAGCAAACATCGCGCTCACCCCCAAGCGACGCCATTACAGGAAGTATTTCGTTATACATCTCCTGCCGGCTTCTTGAGCCGCGCACAATCTCGTTCCATATTTTGCCGTCCTTTAAAAATAGGATGCGGCTTGAGTACGACGCAACTACTGCGTCGTGCGTCACCATTAGAATGGTAGAGCCGAGAGATGTATTCATCTGCTCAAAGGTCTGCATAAGATTTCTGGAATTAGCTGAATCCAACGCTCCCGTAGGCTCGTCGGCAAGTATGAGCGCCGGATTTGTTATAATAGCACGCGCGCAGGCCGCGCGCTGACGCTGGCCGCCCGAGAGCTCATACGGAAATTTCTTAAGCTGGTCGTCCAGTCCCAAAATCTGCTATACTCTCATTAGCTGGCTATGTGTTTCCTTTTCGCTTATCCGCTTGAGATTAAGCGGCAGCGTTATGTTTTCGCCTATAGTAAGGGTGTCGAGCAGATTATATTCCTGAAAAATAAAGCCCAATTTATCGCGGCGGAAAACTGAAAGGCTGTTTTCCTTCTGATTTGTTATGCTGCTGCCCTCTACAAGTATGTCGCCGGAGCTTACCCTGTCTATTGTAGAAATAACGTTAAGCAGTGTGGACTTGCCCGAGCCGGACGCGCCCATGATTGCGGTAAAATCGCCTTTGTTTACAGTAAAGGATATGCCGTCAAGCGCCTTTGTGACGACATTCCCGTTGCCGTAATATTTAGTTACATTCTTTACGCATAATATTTCCGTCATAAAAATACCTCCGTTTCGCATTTATCGTAACACGAAACAGAGGCTTTTGTTATAACGCAGACTGTGTGCTTCTCTTACATTTTTGTAAGAGAATTAAAGCTTAGAGTTATGCGCGTAAATTCGTTTTGCTTGGATTCGGCCTTAAATGTAATTCCCAAATTTTTGCACAGCTCATTTACTATATACAGCCCCATGCCGGTGCTGCCGCCAAGCCGTCGGCCGTTTGTGCCGGTAAATCCGCGCTCTGTTATTCGTGACACATCATAATCCGGTATGCCTATTCCATTGTCATATACTGTTATTATGCCATCCGCTGCATCAATATCTATATGGCAGCCGCGGCAGTATTTTGCGCAGTTTATCAGCAGCTGCTTTATTATAAATGATACCGCTTTTGCATCGGTATAGAGAGTAAAGTCTCCATTTGTCTCAACACTTATATTGGCGGATATTAGAACATCCATCTGCTCTTTAACCGCCTGCTCTATAATCTTTGCCGCCGATGCTTTAGTTATTGACATATCCCTGTCTGCTGTACGCATACGAGCGTAATACAATATATTCTCTGTAAGATTATCCGCGCGCTTAAGCTCCGCCTTCAGCTTGCCTCTGTCGCCGCCGTTTGACAAAATAAGCGAACAGGCGGTAAGCGGAGTTTTTATCTCATGTATCCAGCTTTCTACATAATCGCAGTATTCTTCCCTTTCCCTGCGCTCCTTTTCAACAATCCCTATGGCGTCGCGGGATATGGTCTGCATTATGTCGTAATACTGCCGCTCAAGCGGATTATATGATTTAGGCACAATTTCGCCGAGCAGATATTTTTCGTTAAGTGAACCGACAAGCTGTTGTAACCTCTTTATTCTGCTGCTGTCGAGAAAAAAGCTTACTATTACCCAACCGACCGCCAAAATCAGCAAAAACAGTTCGGCCGCTGCTATCATATACGGAGAAACGCCGGCAAGCGCCATAAACACGGCAATAATTACGCCGCCAAGCCCTAAAAAGCAAAGGGTAACGGCTTTTGAAAAGATATAGTCTCTAAGCTTCATAAGCGGTACCCCACTCCCCTTACAGTACGTATAAGAGTATTACCACCTATTTCCTTAAGCTTCTGACGCAGGCGCTGTATATTTACATACAGCGTATTCTCATCAATGTACAGGCTGTTCTGCCACAAATCCTCTATAATCTCCTGCTTTGTGCAAAGCTCCTTTTTCATAAGACAAGCCAGGATGCGGGTTTCATTCTTTGTAAGCTCTGCCGTATTTCCGTTCATTGATACCGTCATAGCGGAAAAATCAAGCGTTAGCCCGTTAAGGCTTAAAACAGATGCATTCTTCCTTTTAAGCAGGCGCGATATTCTGGCAAGAAGCACCGATGAGTTATACGGCTTTCTTATATAATCATCTGCGCCGACGCCGAAAGCGAGCAGCTCATCCTCCGACGACTCTCTCGCAGTGAGAAAAATAACCGGAATATCAGAGTTAAGTCTAAGCTTGCGGCAAACTTCAAGTCCGCTTTCTAAAGGCAAGTTGATGTCCAGCAATGCAAGCTCACATGGTGGTGTGTCCACCGTTTTATAGCCATTTGCATGCAGCAAAGTTATAAGCTCATTTTTTACGCTTATGTCGTCTTCCATTACGAGTATTCTTTCCATATATCACACCTAATTTTATCATTGACAGTATTTCAGCCTATAAACATAGGACGCTATTTTATCGGCAGGTAGTAGGCGCTGATAGTCCCGCGTTTTATAGCGCACAGTATAATGATACAGCAAAGAAAAAAGCCCGTCAATTTGATGACAGGCTTTTTTAGATTAGCTAAAGCTATTATTTATACTTTTTTAAGATTTAAGCTGACTTCTTACGACGGATAGTAAATACAGCAGCTGCACCGCTTACTGCGAGAAGTACGCCTATAGATACAGGCATTGCTATGCTGCCGGCCGTCTTCGGGTTTGAAGATGTGCTGCTTGAGCCTGAAGCTGAAGACGAAGAGGAAGAAGCGTCGGAAGATGAAGCATCAGATGAAGATGAGGATGAAGTATCAGATGATGAACCTGACGGCTGTGAAGGTACAGTCGGCTCATCAATTACCGGCTCGTCCTTAACATCGTCAAGGCCTGTTACAGCATCAGATGTTTCGCCCTGTACCTTATCAGCTACGTCGCCGTTCCAGTAGTTGTTCGGAGCATCAACAGTGCCGGTAGTATTTGCATACAGTCCCGCATGATCAGCGCTTATTATGTTGTTCTCAATGCTGGCAGAGGCAGTCTCTTCAACATCTATGCCATTGTCTACACTCTGTATTGTGTTAGCTGTAATCTCAGCTGAGGCATCTCCCATGAGTATTATTGCATAGCTGCAGTCAGTCCACTCGTTGTCGGCTGTGTATCTGAGAGCCTCTATTGTATTGCCGGTGATTGTAATATCGCTGCCTGTTCTGACAACTATACCGTTCTGACCAATTATTCCGTTATCCTCTATGCCTGTAATTGTGTTGTTCTCAATAACTACTGTACCTGTTGTATTAAGGTCAATCGCCTGCTTCTGGAAGTCGACAAACTCACAATTTGTTATTGTAACATTGCCAGTACCGTCAACCATAACGGGTCTGCCGTACTGTACGCCGCAGACAAAACCGCCGTCGGCTGTGCAACGCATGTCAGCTATTTTAACATTTGTAAGAGTCAAATCAGCCTTGGCAAGAATGCCGTCTATACCATGATGCTCATCTGTCGGACCAGCTATTGTGAGATCCTGCATTGTAAGGTCGGACTGAGCATAAACAGTAGGATATGCCATTCTGCCGTCAAAATATTCAACTTCCTGCTTTGCAGCCTTATCAAACTTAATTGTTGTAAGGTCTTTGCCGGCACCCTTAATCGTCACATCCTCTATTGTAGTAATGTTCGCCAGGTACTCGCCAGCCGGTACTAAAATTGTATCACCGGCAGAAGCTTCGTTTACCGCTGCCTGAATTGATGTATATTCCTTACCTGTTGTTTCATTTGTAATAGCCCTTGTCGCTGCATCACTGTCCTTATCAACAATTACCCAGCTGCCATCGCCGTCTAATATTGTTGTAAGGTTGTCATCATTTATAGTAATGCTGTCTGTGCCGCCTTCTGCTGTGGACGGTCTCTCAGTAGCAATTACATTGTTGCAAGAGTTGAATCTGTTATTGTAACAGTGCTCGCCTTGTTATACATGCCGCTATTTTCTCTATATGAGAAGATTATGTCTGTGCCCCAGCCGGAAGTGCCAGTCTCAAGGCCGGTAATATCAACATCTGTTGCGTTTGCAACATTAACAGATGCTTTTGCAGCATTCTCAATTTTCACATTGGTTATTGTAGCATTATTTACGCCATGAAGATTAAGGCCAAAACCAGCCTGCGTTGTAATGACTACATCTGAAATTGTGACGTTGTTTACATCTGGAAGAGTGGTTCCGTCACCGATGGTAGAAACCTTAATAGCGCCACCGCTGACACCAGGGTTTGTGCTCGTTACCTTAAGATTCTTTATTGTAACATTGTCGGCCGATACAAGTATACCAGCTTGTCCTGATACTGCATAGCTTTCAGTATCAATTATTGTTTTGTCAGAACCCTGACCCTCAATTGTTACATTGGGCTCATCTATCCTGAAAGTATTGGCATCGGCAGCCTTAAAGGTGCCCTCACCCAATGTTATTACCTTGGCCGTAGCATCGTCAGCAGCTTTTACCGCTGTAATAGCCTCAGCAAATGTTGACACTGTAGATGTGTCTTCGCCAATCTTGACGTCAATTTTTCCGGCGTCAACAGCGAAAGCTGAAACCGCCGTCGCAGACACGGCAATAGGCTAAAGACACTGCACCAACTACAGCCGCTCTAAACTTGCTTACTAAGTTAGACTTTCCTTTCATAGCAATATCCTCCATAAAAAATATCAGCTTTTAATCGCTTGGATTAATAATACCACTTTCGACAAAAATTTGCTAAATCAGCCAAATAAAATCGCGTCGGCCTGCACCTGATTAATCTTATCGCATTCTACCATTCTTTTTAAAACCTGTTTAAGCCGCTGATTGGCAAGTTCTGGGTCGGTTTTAGGAGAATAATTTGACGGAGCGTTCGGCAGTCCCGCCAGCATTGCGCATTCATAATCGCTGAGCTGCGACGGCACTTTCCTGAAATATCCCATTGCCGCATCATATATTCCATAATATCCGCTGCCAAAATATATTGTATTTACATACAGCTCAAATATTTCCTGCTTGCTGTAATTGTGCTCCAGCGCAAATGCCGTGAACATTTCCGCCACCTTACGCTCAATTTTCTTCTCCTGTGTATAATACATATTTTTTGCCAGCTGCTGCGTTATCGTGCTGCCGCCCTCAACAAACGACATCGATTTTATGTCGTTCCATGCGGCACGGCATATGGCTACAAAATCTATTCCAAAATGTTCTTTAAACCTGTGGTCCTCAACTGATATAACTGCGTCTATGTAAAACTGCGGTAAATCACTATATTCAGTATAGTTCTGCTTACTCTTAATCTCATCCACTTTTGCTGAAATCGGAGTATCTTTTACCACGTCTGAGTAAAGCATATACCCTCTTACGGCAAATATTGCTCCCACAATTATGATAACACCTAAAAGTATGGCTATCACTT
The DNA here is from genome assembly GCA_900554165.1 of uncultured Oscillospiraceae bacterium. Next base: position 7,503 of record USGR01000024.1, read on the forward strand.
TCCATCCAACGCTTAAAATGGATTTAAAAACTTTCATATTTTTCTCCCTTTCACTTGACATTTAATCGTACGGATTTCGGCTATCTTTAAATATTGCCAAATATCAATTTATGTATTTGTTTACCGTTATCCTTATTTTAAGGCGTCATTATTACTGTCAAGTGACTTTCATATTACAAAACCGTCACTTATTGCTTTTGTGGCGTATTATAAGCACTATAACTACAATTAATATAAAGGCGGAGCCGGCAATAATCAGCGGCATCCATGTATCTGTTATGCTTTGCCATACGCCGTCCCAGTTTATGATTTTAGGCATATTGCTTCCTCTCCTTAAGATTTGTTTTTATATCCGTCTGATGTTAAATCTGTACCATTTAATATATGGAATATACATGTGAGCACGACTTTATAGATTTAACAATCAAGCACAAAAATTTTTTAAATGCTGTTTGAAAAACGGCGCTGCATTGATTACCTGCAGCGCCGTTAGTCTTAACAATTAGCCGGGAAAGCAGAACACTATTGCAGAGTTATATATTCTGAGTAAAGCTCTATATGCCCGCAAAAATTTTCAAGCTCCGTCATTATATAATTTCCGCCGCTCTCAAGCTGAAGAGTCGCGCTGAAATTTCCTCTTTCATCTATCTCAATATACTGCACGTCGGTATTCATTCTAAGGCGTATGCGTGCCGTCCCTGAAGATGTATATATCTTGCCGTGCACGGATATTGTCAGATTTTTAAGCGATGCGCCGCCGAACAGCACTTCTCTTCCCGACTGACCGTCATAATCTGCCGTATATTCTCCGGTATAGTTATCATACAGCTCACGGCTGCCTGCAAGATTTTTGTTAGAGGTAAGCTGATAACTGCTTATACTGTAAAATACCTTGTCAAGTTGCTCTGCCACCTTGTCAGTGTCAATTTTAAAGCTGCATGAAGAAAGAAAAAGCATGGAAAAAAGTATTAACACTGCCGCTGTAAATCGTTTCATATTTTATTCCTCCTGTGTGCTGACAATATTGTAATACTGGCGCGAGGTTATAATATATACAATTATATAGAACACAGCGAACAGCACAAAGCATCCAATGGTGATGCCTACAAGCAGCCAGAAGTTCGTTAGGCTGAACAGTGCAAGAATCTTTCGAATAAGCGGGAAAGCAAACGCTACATGCAGTCCTGCCGCAACAAGCGGCATAAAGAATATAGTAAGCACCTGAGAGTTTATGCTCTTCTTTATTTCGCGCTTTGTCATGCCCACTTTCTGAAGTATGTCAAAACGGCCTTTGTCCTCATATCCTTCGGTAATCTGTTTGTAATACATAATAAGCACTGCTCCGATTATAAACACTATTCCAAGCAGTATTCCTAAAAAGAAGAGCCCGCCGTACAGCGCATAAAACCCGGCTCGCTCAGACGCCACGCCTTCAACGGTTATATTTATTTGCTGGTCATCCTCTATTGCCTTAAGCCTTGAGCTTATCTCATTTTCTATCTCTATCTGTTTCTCGTCGCTGCAGCTTAAGTCGAAAGCGTAATAGCTGTGTTTGTATGAGGTTAAATCATTTTCACCGCCGTATTTTGCGACAATCTCATCAAACATATTTTCCCACTTGTTTATATCCGGCACAAATATAAACACCGAAGCTATAACGCTCATGACGTCGTTGCCGTTGTCTGAAAAGTTGTCGACTACTTCCTTTACTTTCCATGTGCCGGCGTCTTCAAGAGTTATGGTATCATAATCATAATCCGACTTTGTGGAATATATAAGCACCTCGTCGTCTGCAAGCGTCTTGCTTTCGCCCATAACCT